>NZ_JBWKIF010000024.1:0-124576 GCF_056432865.1 Streptomyces sp. NPDC044921 | reverse complement strand
GGCGAACTCCAGCTGCACGGCTGGTACTACGAGGTCCACACCGGCCTCGTGCGGGAACACCGCCCGGAGACCGACACGTTCGAGACGCTCTGAGGGGGCGGGTGACCATGCTGTCCAAGTTCCCTCATCTCAGGCAGGACTTCCTCGCCTCCATCGTCGTCTTCCTGGTCGCCGTGCCGCTGTGCGTCGGCGTGGCCGTCGCCTCCGGCGTCCCCGCCGAACTGGGTCTGGTCACCGGCATCGTGGGCGGACTCGTCACCGGTCTGCTGCCCGGCAGCAGCCTGCAGGTGTCCGGGCCCGCCGCCGGCCTCACCGTGCTGGTCTTCGAGGCCGTCAGCGAGTTCGGGGTGGCCACGCTCGGCGTGATCGTGCTGATCGCCGGGCTGCTCCAGCTCGCCATGGGCTTCGCCGGCATAGGCCGCTGGTTCCGCGCCATATCCGTCTCGGTCGTCGAGGGCATGCTCTGCGGCATCGGACTGGTGATCATCGCCGGCCAGGTCTACGCGGCGGCGGGCCTCAAGGCCCCCGAGACCGGCCTGGGCAAGATCGCCGGTCTGCCGGGGGCGTTCGCCGACGCGTTCTCCAGCAGTGAGGCGCTGACCTCCCTCGCGATCGGCGCGGGCACCATCGCCGTCATCGTGCTGTGGAAGAAGACGCCGAAGGCGGTCCGGACCGTGCCCGGCGCCCTCGCCGCGGTCGTCCTGGCCACGGTCGCCACGCTCGCGTTCAGCCTGCCCGTCGCCACCGTCCAGGTGGAGGGCCTGCTCGGCGTCATCCAGCCGCCCGGCTCCGAGGCGTTCGGCGAGCTGGCCAGCCCGGCCATCTGGGGCACGATCATCGCCTTCGCGCTCATAGCCTCGGCGGAGAGCCTGTTCAGCGCAGCGGCCGTGGACCGGCTGCACAACGGCCCGCGCACCGAGTACAACAAGGAGATGATCGCCCAGGGCGCGGGCAACACCCTGTGCGGTCTGCTCGGCGCGCTGCCGATGACCGCGGTCATCGTGCGCAGCTCCGCCAACGTGAGCGCGGGCGCCAGGACCAAGGCGTCCCGGGTGCTGCACGGCGTGTGGCTGCTGCTGTTCGCCGCCGCCATGCCGTGGGCCCTGGCGCTCATCCCGGTCCCCGCCCTGGCCGGCATCCTCGTGCACGCCGGCTGGAAGCTGATCCCGTTCCGCCAGATCACGGTGCTGTGGCGGGCGCACAAGGGTGAGGCGCTGATCCTCGTCGTCACAGCCGTGTCGATCGTCGTGGTCAACATGTTCGAAGGCGTGCTCATCGGTCTGGCCCTGGCCGTCGTCAAGACCGCCTGGGAGGCCTCGCACGTCAAGCTGCAGGTCGTCGACAAGGGCGCCGGCCCGATCCAGGTGTACCTGTCGGGCAACGCGACCTTCGTGCGGCTGCCGAAGATCCTGGACAGCCTGGAGGCGCTGCCCGAGGACCGTCCGGTCGAGCTGGACCTCTCGGGTCTGCACCACCTCGACCACGCCTGCCGCACGGCCCTGGAGAACTGGGCCGCGCGCCACAGCGCGACGGGCACGGAGCCGGTGAAGGTCACGGAGACCGAGGCGTCGCCGGAGGGCGAGAAGGTCACGGCGGCCTAGCCGGACGCCGGCTCTCCCGGTCCGGGGCGCGCGGCCCGCGCGCCCCGGACCTCGTGCGTCCGGCCCCGGCCCCACCAGGGCATGGCCCCGACCCGCGATCCCGGCATATCGTTGCAGAAGTACCCGGAACGGGACCTCTGAGCGAGGAGGTCGGCATGGTCGAGGAGCTGATCGGGGCGGTGGCGGCGGTCGGCGCCGCCGGCCTGGTGTACCTGGCCGCGGCGGCGCGGGTCGTCAGGCAGTACGAACGCGGGGTGGTCTTCCGCCTCGGGCGGCTGCACGGGGACGTGCGGCGGCCCGGGTTCACGACCGTGATCCCCGGGGTGGACCGGATGCGCAAGGTCAACCTGCAGATCGTGACCATGCCCGTCCCCGCGCAGGAGGGCATCACCCGCGACAACGTGACCGTGCGGGTGGACGCGGTGGTGTACTTCAAAGTGGTGGACCCGGCGGCCGCGGTCGTCAACGTCGAGGACTACCGCTTCGCGGTGTCGCAGATGGCCCAGACCTCCCTGCGGTCGATCATCGGCAAGAGCGAGCTGGACGACCTGCTGTCCAACCGGGAGAAGCTCAACCAGGGCCTGGAGCTGATGATCGACAGCCCGGCCGTGGAGTGGGGCGTGACCATCGACCGCGTCGAGATCAAGGACGTGTCCCTGCCGGACACCATGAAGCGCTCCATGGCCCGCCAGGCCGAGGCCGACCGGGAGCGGCGGGCCCGGCTGATCAACGCGGACGCCGAGTACCAGGCGTCCAAGAAGCTGGCCCAGGCCGCCCACCAGATGGCCGACACGCCCTCGGCGCTGCAGCTGCGGCTGCTGCAGACGGTGATGGCGGTGGCGGCGGAGAAGAACTCCACGCTGGTGCTGCCCATCCCGGTGGAGCTGCTGCGCTTCCTGGAGCGGGGCCATCAGGCCGGCGGGCAGGGCGCACCGGCACCGGCACCGGTGGAAGAAACCGTCGAGCGAGCCGACCAGGCACGCAAGGCCATGGAGGAGCTGCGGCACGCGGTCGAGCAGTGACCCGCGCTACGCGCGTGGTTCCCGCCACCGGCACCAGGTGGTAGACACAGCGGGATCACAGTTCCTGTCCGCCAGCAGGAAGGTTTCCCCATGACCGAAACCGGCCCCACCGCCACACGACGTCAGGTGCTCGCCGGAACGGGTGCCCTGGGCCTCGGGATCGCGTTCTCCGGTGCCCTGTCCGAACTCTTCGCCGGCAGCGCCGCCGCCCAGCCGCTCGGCCGCACCGGCTACGGCCCCCTCGTCCCCGACCCGAAGGGCGTCCTCGACCTGCCGGAAGGTTTCCGCTACCGGATCCTCTCCCGCGAGGGCGACCCGCTGCGGTCCGGGGAGGGCCCGGTCCCCTCCAACCACGACGGCATGTCGGCCTTCGGGGGCAGAGGCGGCCGGGTCCACCTGGTCCGCAACCACGAGAACCGCCACAACGGCAGGATCCCCGTTCCGGCCGTCGACGGCCTCACCTACGACCCGGCCGCCAAGGGCGGCTGTACGACCCTGACCCTGGACTCCCGCAACCACGTGCTGTCCGAACGCGTCGGCATCGCCGGCACGGCCGTCAACTGCGCGGGCGGGCCCACCCCTTGGGGCACCTGGCTGACCTGCGAGGAGAACGAGGACAAGGCGGGCACCAACGGCTACACCAAGGACCACGGCTTCATCTTCGAGGTCGACCCGGCCGACCCGCGCCGGACCGGGGCGGTGCCGCTGACCGCGATGGGCCGCTTCCAGCACGAGGCGATCGCCGTCGACCCGCGGCGGGGCGTGGTCTACGAGACGGAGGACGCCTTCGAGCGGCCCTTCGGCCTCTTCTACCGCTTCCTGCCGGACCGGCCGCTGGGCGGCCGGGGTTCGCTGCGGGCGGGTGGGCGGCTGCAGGCGATGCGCGTGCCCGGCGTGCCCGACCTGTCCACGATCCAGGACACCGGTGCCGCGTTCGACGGCGTCGAGTGGGTGGACGTCCCCGACCCGCAGGCCGCGCAGACGCCGATCCGGCTGCAGGACTTCGGGCGCCGGGGCATCACCCACGCGCAGAAGCTGGAGGGCTGCTACTGGGGTGGCCGGTCGGTGTACTTCGTGTCGTCCTTCGCGCGCACGGGCGACGGTTCGGCGGCCGACCACTACGGGCAGGTCTGGCGCTACGACCCCGAGCGCCGCCGGCTGACCCTCGTCGTGGTCTTCGGCCCGGACACCGACGTACAGCTGCCGGGCGAGTCGCCGGACAACATCTGCCTGGCTCCCGGCGGCGGCCTCATGGTCTGCGAGGACGGCAACGGCGCCCAGCACGTGTACGGCGTGACCCGGCGCGGCGCCGTCTACGCGATGGCCCGCAACCGGCAGGACATCGGCGGCCCCGGGGAGCCCGAGTGGGGCGAGTTCGCCGGGGTGACCTTCTCGCCCGACGGCGACACCATGTACGTCAACTGCTACACCCCCGGCACCACGTTCGCGGTGACCGGCCCCTGGCGCGGCTAGCCGCCTCGCCGCTCGCCGCCCGGGACACCCGGGACCCGGCCGGCGAGCGGGGCCGGCCGGTCAGCCGGCCAGCAGGGCGTCGATCTGGCCGACGGCCTCCTTCAGGCCCTCCTCCATGCCCATCGTGATCAGCTGCTCCATCTGCTCGCGGGAGTCGAAGAGGGAGCGCATCTCCATGCGGGTGCCGCCCTCGCGCTCGCTGAGCCGGACCGACACGGACATGGTCGGCATGTCGTCCTTGGGCTTGCCGTCGTCGTCGGCGAAGCCGTCGGTGAACTCCAGGGCCGTCGGCTCGGTGACCGAGGTGATCCGCCACCAGCCGCGGTGGCGGTCGCCCTCCGGCCCGGTCATGAAGTAGGTGACCTCGCCGCCGGGGGTCAGGTCGTGCTCCTCCACGGTCGCCGGGTAGGCCGGCGGACCCCACCAGCGCTCCAGCTGCCGGGGATCGGCCCACAGCCGCCACACCCGCTCCACGGGAGCGGCGAAGTCGGCGACCAGGGTCAGGGTCAGGTGGTCGAGGTCCTTGTCGACACTGGTGACACTCATCTGTCGGGCCCTTCCGTGGTGTCGTTCTCTCCGGTCGCGGACGGCCCCGGCCGGGACGCCCCGGGATCCTCGGCGAGCAGCCGGGCCATCCGGTCCACCCGCCCGCGCCACGCCGACTCGAGCTCGTCGAGCGCGCGGCGCGCGCGGCCCACCGCCTCGGGGTCGGTGCGCACGAGCTGCTCCCGTCCGCTGCGCTGCTTGGTGACCAGCCCCGCCCGCTCCAGCACCGCGACGTGCTTCTGCACCGCCGCGAAGCTCATCGGGTAGGCCTCGGCCAGCCGGGACACCGACAGCTCCCCGCGCACGCAGCGGCGCAGTATGTCCCGGCGCGTGGTGTCGGCCAGGGCGTGGAACAGCCGGTCCACCGTCTCGTCGGTCCACTCATCTACAACCATTTGGTTGTACGTTAGCCCCGGCGGCTCCTCGTGTAAAGCGCCCCGCCCGGCACTGACGCGGGCGCCTCGGGGTACTCGGTGCCACATGAGCGAGAAGCAGCAGGTCAGCAGCTCGTACTGGCTCGACACGGCACCGGACGGCCGCCATCCGGCGCTGGCGGAGGACCTGGACGTCGACGTGGCGGTGATCGGCGGCGGCATCGCCGGACTGTGCACGGCGTGGGAGCTGGCACGGGCGGGGCGGAGCGTGGCGGTGCTGGAGGCCGGCCGGATCGCGGCCGGCGTGACCGGGCACACCACCGCCAAGGTCACCGCCCTGCACTCGCTCGTCTACGACAAACTGCGCCGCACCCGCGGCCCCGAGGGCGCGCGGCTGTACGCCCGCTCCCAGTCCGAGGCGATCGAGCGCGCGGCGGGGATCGCCACGGAGCTCGGCATCGACTGCGACTGGGAGGCGCGGAGCGCCTACACCTACGCCCGCGACCCCGGCAAGGTCGACGAGCTGCGGGCCGAGGCCCGCGCGGCCGCCGAGGCCGGGCTGCCCGCCGAGTTCGTGACGGAGACCGGGCTGCCCTTCGAGGTGGCGGGCGCGGTCCGGGTCACCGGGCAGGCGCAGTTCCACCCGCGCAAGTACCTGCTGGCCCTCGCCGCCGACCTGGCCGGCAACGGCGGGCGGATCTTCGAGGACACCACCGTCCTCGGCCTGGAGGAGGGCGAGCCGTGCCGGCTGTCGACCGCGACCGGGGCGACGGTCCGGGCCCGGGACGTCGTCGTCGCCACGCACTACCCGGTCTTCGACCGGGCCCTGCTGTTCACCCGGCTCACGCCGAAGCGCGAACTGGTCGTCGCCGGGACCGTCCCCGCGGGGCAGGACCCGGGCGGCATGTTCATCACGCCCGACGAGAACACCCGCTCGGTGCGCACGGCCCCGTACGACGGCGACCGGCGCCTGCTCATCGTCACCGGCGAGCACTTCACGCCCGGCACGGGCGACACCCGGGAGCGGCTGGAGCGCCTCACCACCTGGGCCACGCGGCACTTCCCCGGCCTGGACGTCACCCACCGGTGGGCCACGCAGGACAACAGCCCCACCGACACCGTCCCGCTGGTCGGCCCGCTGCACCAGGGCGCCCGGCACACGTACGTGGCCACCGGGTTCGGCGGCTGGGGCATGAGCGGCGGCATGATGGCGGGCCGCCTGCTCGCCGCGCAGATCACCGGCGAGGAGTGCGAGTGGAGCGCCCTGTACGACCCGCGCCGGCTGAAGCCCGCCGTGCGGGAGGCGCCGTCGTTCCTCAAGACCCAGGCCAAGGTGGCCGGGCACTTCGTGGGCGACCGGCTGCGGCCCTCGCCGCCGGTGGAGTCCCTGCCGCCGGGTGAGGGGGCCGTGGTCCGGGCCGGCGGCCAACGCGTCGCCGTCTACCGGGACGACGACGGAGCCCTCCACGCCGTCTCCGCCCGCTGCACCCACCTGGGCTGCCTGGTCGACTTCAACGCCGCCGAGCGCGCCTGGGAGTGCCCCTGCCACGGCTCCCGCTTCGACACCGACGGCAAGGTGATCCAGGGCCCGGCGACCAAGCCGCTGGAACGGCGGGACATCTGAGCGGGCCGCGGGCGGACGGCCCCGACCGGCCCGACCGGCCTAGGCTGGAGAGACATGAGCGAGAACGACTACTGCCTGATCGACGCGGCCCGGCCACCCCGGGCGGAGGGGCCGCCGTACGCGGAGTGCGTGCTGTGCCGCGAGCCCACGGAGTACCCGGAGTCGTACAAGGGCATCACGCTCTGCCCGGTCTGCGAGTGGCAGGAGGCCCAGCGCACGGCCTGCTCGGGCTGACACACGGGCGAGCGGGGGCGGTCGTGGCCGGCGGCCGCCGGGCCGGTCTGCCGTGATCTTCCGGCTGGCACACTGGGGTGCGTGAGCGAAGACCCGACGCCCGTGAACGCCACCGCCCCCTTCCGGTCCGACCCCTCGGCGCGCGACGCGGCACCGCAGTTCGTGCTGCCGCTGGTCGTGCGGATCGAGCGGGCGGACCCGCCGGCGCGCACCGACGCGCTGGAGACGGCCGCGCGGGCCGTCCTGACGATCCTGGCCGACGAGCGGTCGGCCGGCGACGGTGCGTGGGCGCGGGCGATGCGGGACTGGCAGGACGCCCGGATCCGCAAGGTGGTGCGCCGGGCGCGCGGCGCCGAGTGGCGGCGGGCCGCAGCCCTGCCCGGCATCACGGTCACCGGCGAGTCGGCCGAGGTGCGGGTCTTCCCGCCCGTCCCGCTGGACGGCTGGCCCAAGGACCTGGCCCGGCTCCAGGTCTCCGGCACCGACCTGGACGATCCGCGGGCGCCGGGCGACGCCGGCCCGGCCGTGCCCGTGCTCTGGCTCAACCCCGGGCTCGGCATGTCGGCGGGCAAGGCGATGGCCCAGGCCGGGCACGCCGCGCAGCTGGCCTGGTGGGAGCTGTCCGACGCGGAGCGCACCGCATGGCGGGACGCGGGCTTCCCGCTGGCCGTGCGAACGGCCGATCCGGCCCGCTGGCCGGGACTGACGGGCAGCGGACTGCCGCTGGTGCGGGACGCCGGGTTCACGGAGATCGCGCCCGGCTCGTGCACGGTCGTCGCCGACCACCCGGCGCTGCGCCGGGAACGGCACGGGACCGGCGACCCGGAATCCACCCGTTCGGAGTAACCACGGGCGCGGCGGAAGCGGACGAGTGCTCCAGTGGGGTTACCGGACAACCCCGACCCAGGAGGCAGCCATGACCAGCGCCGCGCCCCCTCCCCCCGCCCCTCCCGCGCCCGACGACCGGACGCCGGGCGGGGGCGGCCCGAGCGGTTCCGGTGACTCGTGGGCGGCCGGGGGCCTCGCTCTCGGCGGCACCCTGATGGTCGTCTACGGTCTCTTCGCGGTGCTGCAGGGCATCGCGGCGATCGCCGACGACGAGGTGTACACGAGCTTCGGCGACTACGTCTTCGAGTTCGACCTGACCGCGTGGGGCTGGATCCACCTGATCGTCGGCGTGCTCGTGGTGGCGGCCGGGTTCGGTCTGTTCACCGGCGCCACCTGGGCCCGCGTCGTCGCCGCGGTCGTGGTCGGCCTGGCGCTGATCGCGAACTTCATGTGGCTGCCGTACCAGCCCTTCTGGTCGATCATCATGATCGTGACCGGTCTGTTCGTGCTGTGGTCGGTGTTCAACTACCGCTCCGGCCGCGTCGCCTAGGGCCCGCCGGACCCGGACGGCGGCGTGCGCCGGTCCCGCTCCGCGACCAGCGTGTGCAGCCGCCGGGTCAGCGCGGTGGCCGCCGCCGTGAGGAAGACGAACGTGTAGAGGACCTGCACGACCGTCACCAGGCGGGCCTCCTGCCCCCTCGGAGTGATGTCGCCGTAGCCGATGGTCGCGAGCGTGACGACGGTGAGGTACAGCGCGTCCACGCGCGTGCGCAGGCCGGAGAACTGGCCCGGCTGCTGCGCCAGACCGTAGTAGCCGGAGGAGAAGACCAGCACGGCGAGGCACATCAGCAGGGCGATCATGAGGCCGGACCGGGCGTGCGGCCTCTCCAGCACCACGTCGCGCACCTGGCGCAGCAGCAGCGCGGCCACGACGGCCAGGCACAGGACGAACAGCGGCCAGCCCAGCCAGGGGCGGTCGGCGCCGAGCCCCTCCAGCGGCAGCAGGAAGTAGGCCGTGCCGACGGCCACCACCAGGGCGCCGGCCGCGGCCCGCAGCCGACGGCCGGAGGCCGGGGCCGCCCCCGGCCTCCACCGCCGTTCCCGCGCGGGGCGGTGCGCCCGTTCGCTGCCTTCGCGCATGGATCCGGTCTACGACGCCTCGCCGGGCGGCGCGAGTCCGGGGACTCCGTCGGTGGGGGCGAACCTCAAATGTTGCTCTGAAGGAGCCCCGCGCGGGGTTCGGCCGCCGACGGCTGGGCCATACGCCCCTCACGTTCGGGGCGGGGCCGGGTGGAGGAGGGGACGATGGAGCGACTGGGGACGGGCATCGGGTGGCGGCCGGAGATCGCGGACGCCGTGGAGCGCATGCCGGGCGTCGACTGGGTCGAGGCCGTGGCCGAGAACGTCTGCCCCGGGCACCTGCCCGACTCGCTGCGGCGGCTGCGCGAACGCGGCGTCACCGTGGTGCCGCACGGTGTCTCGCTGGGTCTCGGGGGCGCGGAGCGGCCCGACGCGGACCGGCTGGCCGCGCTGGCCGAACGGGCGGCGGTACTGGGCTCGCCGCTGGTCACCGAGCACATCGCGTTCGTCCGCGCGGGCGGTTCCCTGACCGCGTCCCCGCGGCTGGAGGCGGGTCACCTGCTGCCCGTCCCCCGCACCCGGGACGCCCTGGACGTGCTGTGCGAGAACGTGCGGATCGCTCAGGACGCGCTGCCGGTGCCGCTGGCCGTGGAGAACATCGCCGCGCTGATCTCCTGGCCCGCGGAGGAGATGACGGAGGGCCAGTTCCTGTACGAACTGGCCGACCGCACGGGGGTGCGGCTCCTCATCGACGTGGCGAACCTGCACACCAACCACGTCAACCGCGGCGAGGACCCCGCGAAGGCCCTGGCGGAACTCCCCCTGGAGGCCATCGCCTACGTCCACGTCGCGGGCGGCTTCGCACGGGACGGCGTCTGGCACGACAGCCACGCCCACCCCGTGCCGCGGCCGGTCCTCGACATCCTGACCGACCTGGCCTCCCGCGTCCGCCCCCCGGGTGTCCTGCTGGAGCGGGACGAGAACTTCCCCGAACCGGCGGAACTCCAGTCCGAGCTGACCTCGATCCGGCGGGCCCTGGAGGCGGGGGCGGTGGAACGGGTGAAGGCGGAGGTACGCGAGGCGGGCCGGGCGGCTGCGAGCGCGGTCGCGGGAGCGGGAGTGGAGACATCGGGGCCGGGGGCTTCCCCTACCGGGGTGGGGGCACCGGGGCAGGGGTCGGGGGTTGTCCACCCGGGGGTGGGGACATCCGGGCCGGGGGTGGGGGCTCCCCGCCCGGGAGCGGAGACACCCGGGCCGGGGGCGAGGGCGAGCCGCAGGGACGGGCGGATACCCGGGCCGGGGACGAGGGTTCCCCACCCGGCGGTCGAGACACCCGGGCCGGGAACGGGGAATTCCCCAGCGGGCCTGGAGGCACCCGGGTCCGGGACGGCTGTTCCCCACGCGGGGGCGCAGGCACCGGAGGCAGGAGTGGCCACCCCGCCGCGGGGTGACGAGACCGGGGCGGCCGAGGCGACACGGGGCGCCTTCGGCCGACCCCACCCCGGGGACGCCGCCGCAGCCGGGCGGCGGCCCGAGCGCACCGAGGGAGAGACCCGGCAGGGACCCGCGGACGCCGACGACGAGGCCCGGCTGCGGCTCGGGCCCGCCGACGGGAGGGCCGGACGGGGACCCGCGGACGCCGACATTGAGGCCCGGGAGGGACTCGGGCCCGCCGGCGGGAAGACCCGGCAGGGACCCGCGGACGCCGACGACGAGGCCCGGCTGCGGCTCGGGCCCGCCGACGGGAAGGCCGGACGGGGACCCGCGGACGCCGACGACGAGGCCCGGCTGCGGCTCGGGCCCGCCGACGGGAAGGCCGGACGGGGACCCGCGGACGCCGGCGATGAGGCCCGGGAGGGACTCGGGCGCGTCGGTGGAGAGGCCCGTCCGCGGCCCGGGGACGCCGTCCCGCGGGCCCGGAGCGCGTCCGGGCGCGTCGGTGAGGAGGTCCGGCTGCGGCTCGGTCTGGCGCAGACCGCCTTGTTGTCGGCGCTGGTCGCCGGGACGCCCGTGCCCGAGGGGTTCGACCGGGTGCGGATCGGCGTGCAGGCCCGGGCGCTCGCGGCGAAGCGGGCGGACGTCGTGGCGAAGGTCGCGCCCGAACTGCCGCTGATCCTGGGCGAGGAGTACCGCCCGGCCTTCCTGGGCTACGCCCAGGCCAGCCCCATGACCGGCGGCTACCGGCGCGACGCCCTCGACTTCGCCGGGCACCTGCTCGCCGCCGGCCGGCCCGGGGGTGCCCAGGCCCGGCGGGAACTGAGGGAGTGGTGGCTGGAGCGCTCGGGCCCCACGCCGCGCTCCGGGCGGCCCGTCCACCGACTGGCCCGGGCGACGCGCAGGGTGCTCCTGCGGCGCTGACGCCCGGGCCTCTCGGAGATCACCCGGCAGCCCGGCCCCGAGCAACCGCACGGTCCGCCGCCGGGGCAGTGAAACGGAACGTCACGTACCGACAACACTCCGTCCGGATCGTGAACAAGGCATGGTGCTTCCACGACCGTGTCACATACAAACAACATATGCTCTGGGTCCTTTTCCTGCTGGCGGCCTGGGCCGTGGCGGGTACGGCGTGCACCCGCCTGTGCCTGGCCGCCGTGCGGGCCGCGGCCGGTGACACGGGCACCGGCCGGGTCCGTGAACTCACGGTGTACGAGGCCGCGTTCCTCTCGGGCGGGCCCCGGCGGGTCGCCGACGTGACCCTGGTCGCCATGGCGCGCCAGCGGCGTCTGCTGCTGGCCCGCACCGGCTGGGCGACCGTCGTCGACCCGCGCGGGCGCGACGAGATGGAGCGGTCGGTGATAGGGGCCATCGGACCCGGGGGGCAGTCCCGCATCGCGCCGGTGCGGTCCACGGCCGCCGCGGCGGAGGCGGTGCGCGGCATCGCCGACGGGCTGGTGCGCGCGGGGCTGGCCGTCCCCGGCAGCGCCCGGACGACCGTGGCCTCGGCGGTCCGGCAGGTGCGCGGGGCGGCCGTCGCCGTGCTCGCTCTCGGCTGCGCCGCGCTGCTGACACCCCTTCCGCCGGACATGCCGCGCCACCTGGCCGCCCTGTGGTTCGCGCTGCCGCTCGCCCTCGTCCTGAGCTGCCTCGCCGTGGCGCGCGTCGAGATCCACCCGTACTCGCGCTGGGCGTCCCCGGCCGGTCAGCGGCTGCTCGGCTCCCTGGCCCGGACCGCGGACGGCGACGCCGACGACCGTGCGTACCTCACCTCGGTGGCGGTGCGCGGGGTCAGCGCGATCGGCGAGCCGGACCTGCGCGCGGCCTTCACCCACGGAGGGTCTCGCGACTGAGCGACCGGGGGCGCACCGGGCGCACCGGCGCCGACACCGGCGGACGGTGCTTGCCTTCGTCCCTTCGCGCACGAAACATCCCTTGCGTCGCCACCGTGCAGCGAAGGGAACCCCATGCGAGCCGCCCTCCTCTACTCGGCCGCGGGATCCCTGCTGCTGAGCGCCCTCACGGCCGTGCCGGACGCCGAGGGCCGCTCCGGGACCGCCGAGATGCGCGGCACGGCGGTCGCCGCGGCGCGGGCCAGGGCGGCCGGGGTCGAGTTCGGCCCGTGCCCCGACGCACAGGACCTGCCCGGCAGCATGCGGTGCGGCACCGTCAAGGTCCCCCTGGACTACGCCCGGCCGGACGGGCGGCAGATCGCCCTCACCGTCAGCCGCGCCCGGGCGACCGGCGAGGACCCGCGGGGCAGGCGCGCGGTCCCGCGGCAGGGCGCCCTCGTGCACAACCCCGGCGGACCCGGCGCCACCGGCCTGTACTTCCCGCTGATCGGCCTGCTCCCGGAGTGGAAGCGGATCGCGGCCGCCTACGACCTCGTCGGCTACGCCCCGCGCGGGGTCGCCCCTTCCGCGCCGCTGTCGTGCCAGGACCCGAAGCAGTTCTTCAAGGGGCCGACGCAGGCGCCGGCGCACCCCTCCGAGGCGTACAAGAGGGAACGCCGCGCGCAGGCCGAAGCGTACGCCCGCGGCTGCGCCGACCGCGCGGGCGACGCGCTGCGCCACTACCACTCGCTGAACAACGCCCGCGACCTCGACGTGCTGCGCGCCGCGCTCGGCGAGGAGCGGCTGACGTTCCTCGGCTCCTCGTACGGCACGTACTTCGGGGCCCTGTACGCGACGTTGTTCCCCGGGCACGTGCGGCGGATGGTGTTCGACTCGGTGGTCGACCCCGACCCGGCGCGGGTCTGGTACCGCAACAACCTCGCCCAGTCGGCCGCGTTCGAGCACCGCTGGCGGGACTTCCGGGACTGGATCGCCCGGCACCACGGGGTGTACGGGCTGGGCCGGACCGCGCGGGAGGTGCTGCGCAGCTACGAACGGGCGCGGACGCGGCTGGCCGCCGAGCCCGCCGGCGGGAAGGTCGGGCCGGGGCAGTTGCAGGGGGCGTTCCTGCAGGCCGGGTACTACGACGACCAGTGGCCGCACCGGGCGCACGCGCTGTCGGCGTATCTCAGGGGCGACCCCGGGCCCCTGGTCGATCAGGCGGAACAGCATCCCGAGGCCGCCGCGGAGGCGGAGAACACCCGGGCGGTGTACGTGGCCGTCGAGTGCAACGACGCCCCCTGGCCGACGGACTGGGAGGTCTGGGACCGCGACAACACCCGGCTCGCCCGGGTGGCGCCCTTCGAGACCTGGGACAACGTGTGGACCAACCTGCCGTGCGCCTCCTGGCCCGCGCCCCGGCAGCGGCCGCTGGACGTCGGCGCGGGGCCGGGCGAGCTGCCGCCGACGCTGATCCTGGCGGCCGAGCGGGACGCGGCCACGCCGTACCGCGGTGCGCTCGGACTCCACCGGCGTCTTCCGGGTTCGGTGCTGGTGACCGAGCGGGACGCCGGAGCCCACGGCCTCGCGGGCGGGCCGAACGCCTGCGTCAACGGGCACCTGGAGGCGTACCTGCTGGAGGGGCGGCTGCCCGGACGGCGTGCGGACTGCGCCCCGCACGCCGAGCCGAGGCCGACGGCCCCGGACGACCGGGCCGGGGCCGGGCGGCGCCCGCGCTGATCAGGCCAGGCCGGCGACCAGCTCGGCGACGTCCTTGCGGCGGCCCGTGTAGAACGGGACCTCCTCGCGGACGTGCATCCGGGCCTCCGAGCCGCGCAGGTGGCGCATGAGGTCGACGATGCGGTACAGCTCGTCCGCCTCGAAGGCGAGGATCCACTCGTAGTCGCCCAGCGAGAAGGAGGCGACGGTGTTGGCGCGCACGTCCGGGAAGCCGCGGGCCATCTTGCCGTGGTCGGCGAGCATGCGGCGGCGGTCCTCGTCGGGCAGCAGGTACCAGTCGTAGGAGCGCACGAAGGGGTAGACGCTCACGTAGTCGCGGGGCGTCTCGTCGGCGAGGAACGCCGGGATGTGCGAGCGGTTGAACTCGGCGGGGCGGTGCAGCGCCATGTTCGACCAGACCGGCTCCAGGGCGCGGCCCAGCTTCGTGCGGCGGAAGAGGTTGTACGCCTCCTGCAGCGCGTCGCTGGTCTCCGCGTGCCACCAGATCATGAGGTCGGCGTCGGCGCGCAGGCCGGAGACGTCGTAGGTGCCGCGGACGGTCACGTCCTTCGCGGCGAGCTGGTCGAACAGCTCCTGGACCTCGTCGGCGTACCCGGCGCGGTCCTCGGGCAGCACGTCCTTCAGCCGGAAGACGGACCAGAGCGTGTAGCGGATGACCTCGTTGAGGTCCTTGGCCAGCTTGCCCTTGTTCGGGATGCGCTCGGCCGCGGTGCCGGGGGGCGTGGTGGAGGCGTCGTCACTCATGCTCCTCATTCTCCCGCTCCGCCGTGCGGGCTCTGCACCGGGTGGGCGGTGAGCTCCTGCACACCCCGCAGGTCACCGTGGATCCGGTCGACGGCGGCGTAGGCGCTCGCGATGCAGGCGGGGATGCCGACGCCGTCGTAGGGGGCGCCGCAGACGGCGAGCCCGGGCAGCTGGGCGACCTGCTCGCGGATGCGGGCCACGCGCGCGTGGTGGCCGACCGGGTACTGCGGCAGGCCGTCGTCCCAGCGGGTGACGCGGGCGGCGACGGGCGTGGCGTCCAGGCCGGTCGCCGCCTTCAGGTCGTGCCGGGAGACGTCGACCAGCTCGCTGTCGTCGCGCCCGAGGATCTCCGTCTCGCCGTACCGCCCGACGGAGGTGCGCAGGACGACCAGACCGGGGTTCTCCTCGGCGATCCAGCCCCACTTCCGCGAGACGAAGGTGGAGGCCTTGATGGTGCGCCCGTCGACGGGCGGCACGAGGAAGCCGCTGCCGTCGGGCAGGTCCGTCCCGGCGCGGCGGTAGGCGAGGGTGACCAGGGCCATCGAGGCGTACTCGACGGTGTCGAGCCCGGCGGCGGCCCCGGGGCTCTCGGCCCGCAGCAGCCGGGCGGCGACGGGGGCGGGGACGGCGAGCACCACCGCGTCGGCCTCCAGCGCCCGGTCACCGGCGACCAGGCGCCAGGTCGCGGGCGACGCGCCCCCGCCCGGGCCGGAACCGCCCGGCCGCGGAGCCACCCTGCGCAGCTCCGTCACCTCGGTGCCGGTGAGGATCTCGCCGCCGCGGGCCCGCACCGACTCCGCCACCGCCAGGGGCAGGCTGCCGACGCCGCCGCGGATGCCCATGAAGACCGGCCCGGTCTGTCGCGCGGCGGCCGCCTTCGCCTGGATCTCGCGCACGCCCTCGGTCAGGGAGGTGTGGGTGCGGGCGGCCTCGAACAGCTGCGGGACGGCCGAGCGCAGGGAGATGCGGTAGGCGTCGCCCGCGTACACCCCGCCCAGCAGGGGCTCCACCAGCCGGTCGACGACCTCGCGGCCGAGGCGCGCCGCCACGTACGCCCCGACGGCCACGTCGTCCCCGACCGGGGTGCGCGGCAGGTCGGCGTCGCGCCCGATGCGGGCGAGTCCCTCCTCGGACAGCACCCCGGACAGGGCGGCCGCGGTACCGGGCACGCCCATCACATGGCCCTTGGGCATGGGGCGCAGGGCGCCGCGCGTCCAGATCGAGGCCGTCGCGGTCGCGGGCGGCTGCAGGCGGTCGGCGAGGCCCACCTCGCGCGCGAGCGCCACCGCCTCGGGCCGGCGGGCGAGCATCGACTCGGCGCCGAGGTCCACCCGGGCGCCGGCGATCTCCCCGGGGAGCAGTTTGCCGCCGACCCGGGCGGAGGCCTCCAGCACGGTCACCCGCGCCCCCCGCTGCAGCAGCCGGTGCGCGGCGGCCAGCCCCGCGATGCCCGCCCCGACGACGACGACCCGCCCCGTGCCCCCACGACCTCGAACCTCGCGCATGCCCCCAGCCTCTCAGACACCGCCGGCGCCGCCGCCGCGCCCCGGTGTCCGGCACGAGTCTTGACCGTGACCGCATCGGAACCGTCCCGGGCCAAACGTCCGGCGCCGCTCGGGCGTCGAAGAAGCGTCAGCAGAATCGACCCTCGGGGGATGCCCGCATGCGTACACGACGATCCGTCCGCCGCCCCGCCCCGGCCCTGGCGGCCCTCCTGCTGGCCGCCGCCCTCGCCCTGGCCGGGTGCAGCGGCGCCGGTGACGACTCCGCCGGGAGTTCGGCCGCCGACCGGAGCCTCGCGCAGGACGGTGCCGGGGCGGGTGCGAAGGAGGCCGCGCCCGGCGGGACCGGCAGCGGGCCCCGGGCGACCGCGCCGGCGAAGCTCCCCGCGCAGCACATCGTCCGCACCGCCTCGCTGACCGTGCAGGTCAAGGACGTCCCGAAGGCCCTGGAGGAGGCCCGTACCAGCACCGAGAACGCGGGCGGGTACATCGGCGACGAGACCACCACGCGGGACGCCGAGGACCGCGAGCGCACCCGGGTCGTGCTGCGGGTGCCCGCCGGGAAGTACGACGAGGTCCTGGCCGGCCTGGAGGGCAGCGGCAAGCTCCTCGACCGCAACGCGAAGGCCGAGGACGTCACCGACCAGGTCGTGGACGTGGAGAGCCGGATCACCTCGCAGCGGGCCAGCGTGGCCCGGATCCGCGAGCTGATGGACCGGGCCACCAAGCTCGGTGACGTGGTGACCCTGGAGGGCGAGCTGAGCACCCGGCAGGCCGACCTGGAGGCGCTGCTCGCCCGGCAGAAGTCCCTTCAGGACCGCACGAGCCTGGCCACCATCACCCTCACGCTGACCGAGACGCCGGTGAAGAAGGAGGCGAAGGACGACGACCCGGGGTTCGTGGACGCGCTCGCGGGCGGCTGGAACGCCTTCGTGACGATGCTGCGCTGGCTCGCGGTGGCGTTCGGCGCGGTCCTGCCGTTCGCGGCCGTGGCGGCCCTGCTCGCGCTGCTGTGGCTGCGCGTCGTACGCCCCCGTCTGCCGCGCCGGCCCCGGCCGGCCCCCGCGGCGACGGCGCTCGGCCCGCTGCCGGCGGCCCGCCCGGCGCCGCAGGCCGCGCAGCCGCGGACCCCGGGCGAGCAGGACTGAAAACCCCTGCTCCCGTAGCGTGTTCGCATGAACATGAGCCGTACGCGCAGGGAGCGACTCGTCGTCGTCGGCGGTGACGCCGCGGGCATGTCCGCGGCGTCGCAGGCCCGCCGTCTGAAGGGCCCCGGCGAGCTGGAGATCGTGGCGTTCGAACGGGGCCACTTCACGTCGTACTCCGCGTGCGGCATCCCCTACTGGGTGGGCGGCCACGTCACCGACCGGGACCGGCTGATCGCCCGCGGGCCCGAGCAGCACCGCGCGCGGGACATCGACGTGCGGCTGCGCACCGAGGTCACGGAACTCGACCTCGACGGGCGGCGGGTCCGGGCGCGCGACCTCGACTCGGGCGCCGAGACCTGGACGCCGTACGACAAGCTCGTGATCGCGACCGGGGCCCGGCCGATCCGGCCGGACCTGCCCGGGGCCGACGCGCCCGGGGTGCACGGCGTGCAGACGCTGGACGACGGCCAGGCCCTGCTCGACACGCTCGCGGGCACGCCCGGCCGTCGCGCGGTGGTCGTCGGGGCCGGCTACATCGGCGTGGAGATGGCCGAGGCGCTGCTCAACCGCGGCTACGAGGTGACGGTCGTCAACCGGGGCAGCGAACCGATGTCGACGCTCGACCCCGACATGGGCCGGCTGGTGCACGAGGCCATGGAGGGCCTGGGCATCACGATGGTGAACGACGCCGAGGTGACGAAGATCCGCACCGGGGACGACGGCCGGGTCCGGGCGGTGGCCACGCGGGAGCGCGAGTTCCCGGCGGACGTGGTGGTGCTCGGCATCGGTGTGCGCCCCGAGACGGCCCTGGCACGGGCGGCCGGCCTCCCCCTCGGCACGCACGGCGGGCTCCTCACGGACCGTTCGATGCGGGTGCGGGGCCGCGAGGACGTGTGGGCGGGCGGCGACTGCGTCGAGGTCCTCGACCTGGTCTCCGGCCAGGAGCGGCACATCGCGCTCGGCACCCACGCCAACAAGCACGGCCAGGTCATCGGCACCAACGTCGGCGGCGGCTACGCCACGTTCCCGGGCGTGGTCGGCACGGCGGTCAGCAAGGTGTGCGACCTGGAGATCGCGCGCACCGGCCTGCGCGAGAAGGACGCCCGCCGCGTCGGGCTCCGTTTCGAGGCGGTCACCATCGAGTCGACCAGCCGCGCGGGCTACTACCCGGACGCCTCCCCGATGACGGTCAAGATGCTCGCCGAGCTGCGCACCGGCCGCCTGCTCGGCGTGCAGATCGTCGGCAGGGAGGGCGCGGGCAAACGCGTCGACATCGCGGCGGTCGCCCTCACGGCGGGCATGACGGCGGAGCAGATGACGACCCTGGACCTGGGCTACGCCCCGCCGTTCTCCCCGGTCTGGGACCCGGTGCTGGTGGCGGCCCGCAAGGCGGCGGCGAAGGTGCGCGGTTCGGCCGCGCCCTGAAGGGGGCGCGGCCGAACCGCGCGACGGGCCGCAACGAGCCCGCGTCCCGGGACGCAGCCCGCGCCGCCGCGGCGAGACGCTACGCGGTCCCGGCCGTCCCGTTGATCCGGTCGATGGCCTGCCGCGCCTGCTCGGCCGGCGGCCGGGACGGCAGGGACGACACCGACGCCGGCGCGGCGGTCACCGCGGGCGGCTGCTCCCCCGCCGGCTTGGCGTGCGCGGCCGCCCGCGAGGAGCGCAGCCGGTGGCTCACCGCCTCCTCCAGCGTCACCGGCCGCCGCCACTGCGCGGCCAGCCGCCCCGCGTCCTGGCCGAGGCGGGCCACGTCCTCCCAGGGCAGCCGCACCACCAGCGTCAGCTCCGCCTCGCCGTCCGGCAGTGCGTGCATGGGCGGAGTCACTCGGTCGTTCATCGCCTGTTCCTCACGTCGGCCCCGCGGCCCGCCTTCCCCGCGCCGCGGGCGGTTGCCGACACATACGCGCGCCCGGACGGCCGCGTTCACGCGCCCTGCCGATTCACCTGCGGCGCTCCGGGCACACGTGGGGTGTGGTGATCCCCGTCCATGACGTGAACCCCGTGCGGCGCACCCCGTGGGTGACGTACGCGCTGCTGGCCGCCAACGTCGTCGTGTTCCTGTGCACCCCCGGCATGGCCGGCTCCCTCACCGGCGGGAGCAACCTGGCGCAGCTCTGCCACCTCCAGGCGTTCCTCGACCAGTGGGCGGCGGTGCCGCGGGAGCTGATCCACCACCGGATGCCGCGCCTGGTGCCCACCGGCGACGTGGGCGTGGGCCCGCAGGGAGCGGGCTGCGTGGTCGGCCCGCCGTCCTACGACAAGTCACCGGAACTGAGCGTGCTGACGGCGATGTTCCTGCACGGCGGCTGGCTGCACCTGCTGGGCAACATGCTGTTCCTGTGGATCTTCGGCAACAACATCGAGGACCGCATGGGCCACCTGCGCTTCCTGCTCTTCTACGCGGTCTGCGGCATCGCGGCCGCCTACGGCTTCGCGCTCCTCAACGCCGGCTCGGGCAGCCCGCTGATCGGCGCCTCGGGGGCGATCGCCGGCGTGCTGGGTGCCTATCTGGTGCTGTATCCGAGGGCCCGGGTCTGGGTGCTCGTCCCGTTCTTGGTCTTCCTGCCGCTGCGGCTGCCGGCCTGGATCGTGCTGGGTCTGTGGTTCGTGCTGCAGGCGGTGTACTCGTCCGGCGCGGGTGTCTCCGACGCGGGCACGGTGGCGTACGCGGCGCACGTCGCCGGTTTCGTCGCGGGCCTGCTGATCGCCCTGCCGCTGCGTCCCGGCACACCGCCCCCGCCGGAGCCGCGCGGCATCCTGTTCGGCAGGCGGGCGCGGCCCGGGTGGTGAGCTCCGGGCCGGACGGGGTCAGCGGGCGGTGTGCGTGTGGACGTACTCCACGAGCCGGGTCAGCGCGTCGGGATCCGTGGACGGCATGACGCCGTGGCCGAGGTTGAAGACGTGGCCCTCCAGGCCCGCCGCCGAGTCCAGGACCTCGCGGGTCTTGGCCTCGACGGCCTCGGTCGGGGCGAACAGCACGGTCGGGTCGAGGTTGCCCTGGAGCGCCTTGCCGGGGCCGACGCGGCGGGCGGCCTCGTCCATCGGCACGCGCCAGTCGACGCCGACGACGTCCGCGCCGGCCTCCCCCATGAGGCCCAGCAGCTCGCCGGTGCCGACGCCGAAGTGGATGCGCGGGACGCCGTAGCCGGCCACGGCTTCGAAGACCTTCGCCGACGCCGGCAGCACCGAGCGCCGGTAGTCGACGGGGGCCAGGGCGCCCGCCCAGGAGTCGAACAGCTGGACGGCCGAGGCGCCCGCCTCGATCTGCACCTTCAGGAAGGCGGACGTGATGTCCGCGAGGCGGTCGAGCAGGTCGGCCCACAGCTCCGGGTCGCCGTACATCATCGCCTTGGCGTTCTCGTACGTGCGGGACGGCCCGCCCTCGACGAGGTAGCTGGCGAGGGTGAAGGGGGCGCCGGCGAAGCCGATCAGGGGCGTGGCGCCGAGCTCGCGGGTGAGCAGGCCGATGGCCTCGGTGACGTAGGAGACGTCCTCGGGGGTCAGGTCGCGCAGCCGGGCGAGGTCGGCGCGGCTGCGGATCGGCTGCTCCACGACCGGGCCGACGCCGGGCTTGATGTCGAGGTCGATGCCGACGGCCTTGAGCGGGACGACGATGTCGCTGAAGTAGATCGCCGCGTCCACGCCGTGCCGGCGGACCGGCTGGAGCGTGATCTCGGTGACCAGTTCCGGCCGCATGCAGGACTCCAGCATCGGAACGCCCTCGCGCACCTTGCGGTACTCCGGCAGCGAACGCCCGGCCTGCCGCATGAACCACACCGGCGTGTGCGGCACGGGCTCGCGCCGGCACGCCTTGAGGAAGGCGGAGTCGTACGGGGCGGACGGCTGCGGGACCCGGGGGGCGTCGTTGGCACTCACGGCCCAAGTTTCGCACGCCGCCGGACAGCCCGATCCAGCCCCTGGGCGGGCGCGGGGTGTCTAGCCCGGCACCCGGGCTCCGGTCCCCGTAATCTTCCCGCATGGCTGCGGCTCAGGGACGACTGTCGGACGGCGCTGGCGGAATGGACGAAGCGAAGGACACCGAGGACGAGCGGCGGGAGGCGGACACCGCCCCGCTGCCCTTCCGCGCCGCCGTCGACGCGCTCCGGGCGGCGCGGCTGCGACCCCAGGTCGAGGTCGAGCCGACCCCCGCGCCCAAGCGGCTCGCCCCGTACTCCTACGCGCTGGAGGCCGCGGTCGTCGACGGCGACCAGGACCTGGCCGACGGCCGCCTGGTGCTGCTGCACGACCCGGCCGGGCACGACGCCTGGCACGGCACCTTCCGGCTGGTGACGCTGGTGCGCGCGGAGCTGGAGCCGGAGATGGCCGCGGACCCGCTGCTGCCGGAGGTGTGCTGGTCCTGGCTGACCGGCGCGCTGCAGGCGCGCGGGCTCACCTACGGGGAGCCCAGCGGCACGGTCACCCGGGCGAGCTCCCACTACTTCGGCGGGCTGTCCGCCCGTCCCGCCGCCTCGCAGATCGAGATCCGCGCCTCGTGGACGCCCCGCGAGGGCCTGGGCGGGGTGCCGGACACGGCCGCCCACCTGGCGTCCTGGTGCGATCTGCTGGCCCAGGTCGCGGGACTGCCCCCGGCCGTGCCCGGCGACGCGTCCGTGGTGACGCTGCCCCAGCGGCGCGGACCCCAGTCGCGCTGATCGACCCCCCTCCCACCCCGTACTGACCGAACTTGTACGGGGTGGTCAACGCTGCCCTGTCGACGATCACACCTGCGTCCCCCTCTTGGCCGAATCACTTTGTCGATACGGCCACTTTCGACCGCGTACCGACGCAGACCGAAACCGTCCGGCCTTCGAATGATCGACCGCGTGTCCGAATTGCACGGATTGTTATCACCGAATCGTGATCATTCTCTAAAGGCGGACGGGTCGGGTGCCGAAGACGACTGTGACCTTGAAAGCACGGTTCGTCCCGGCTTCACCCCCACGAGCCGGCCCCGTCCCGCACCCCAGGAGGCCTGGTGTCCGTTCTCCTCGAGCAGCCCGCAAGCCTGGTCGCCTACCGCCCGAACAAGCCGACCGCCATGGTGGTCGTGGCCGACCCGCGCGTCCGCTCCACCGTCACCCGCCACCTGTGGGCGCTCGGTGTGCGCGATGTCATCGAGGCCTCGTCCATCGCGGAGGCTCGTCCCCGCATCGGCAACCCCCGCGACATCTGCGTCGCCGACGTCCACCTGCCGGACGGCTCCGGCCTCACCCTGCTGTCGGAGACCCGCGCCGCGGGCTGGCCCAACGGCCTCGCCCTCTCCGCGGCCGACGACATCGGCGCCGTGCGCAACGCGCTCGCCGGCGGTGTGAAGGGTTACGTCGTCACCGGCACGCGCACCAACGTCGGGCTCCCCACCCGGCCGGGCGCCGCTCCCATCGGCGCCGCCGCCGCGCGCCTGCACCGCCGCCCCCCGGGTGCCCCGAGCCACCCGGGCGGCTACCGCGAACTGTCCGGCCGCGAGGTCGAGGTGCTGCGGCTGGTCGCCGAAGGCCAGTCCAACAAGGCGATCGGCGTCTCGATGGGCCTGTCCGCGCTGACCGTCAAGAGCCACCTCGCCCGCATCGCCCGCAAGCTCGGCACGGGCGACCGCGCCGGGATGGTGGCGGTGGCGCTGCGGACCGGCATCATCCACTGACCCCGCCCGCTCACCGACCCCGGATCACCCGATCCGCCGCACCCCGACCCTTCCCGCTCCTTCACCGACGTGAACGGGACCGGCGGCCCGGTCCCCTTCCCGCACACGCGGCTCGTGAACCCGCCCCTTCCCCGGCATGACTGGTTTGCGACCCTCGGGCGCCCGCCGACGGAACGTTCCGTCGGCGGGCGCTGTCCATACATGGATACCCTTGACAGGTGACCGACGCCCACGACACCGCAGCAGACAGCCCACTGCGAACCACCGGAGGCGCCCCTCCGGACGACGGCGGATCTTCTGCTGTGGAGGCGCCGATCCCTTTGCTGGAGCCGCGCGAGGGCATTCCGCCCGTCATCGCGGACGAGGCCGCCCTGACCCGGGTCATCGCCGCCTTCGAGGCCGGCTCCGGCCCGGTCGCCGTCGACGCCGAGCGGGCCTCCGGCTACCGCTACGGCCAGCGCGCCTACCTCGTGCAGCTGCGCCGCGAGGGCGCCGGCACGGCGCTGATCGATCCCGTCGCCTGCCCCGACCTGTCCGCGCTGGGCGAGGCCCTGTCCGGCGTCGAGTGGGTGCTGCACGCCGCCACGCAGGACCTGCCCTGCCTGCGCGAGATAGGCATGGTGCCGACGCGGCTGTTCGACACGGAGCTGGCGGGGCGGCTCGCCGGGTTCCCCCGGGTCGGCCTCGGCGCGATGGTCGAGAGCGTGCTGGGCTTCGTCCTGGAGAAGGGCCACTCCGCCGTCGACTGGTCCACCCGGCCGCTGCCCGAGCCCTGGCTGCGGTACGCGGCGCTGGACGTCGAGCTCCTGGTCGACCTGCGCGACGCGCTGGAGAAGGAGCTGGACCGGCAGGGCAAGCTGGAGTGGGCCCGCCAGGAGTTCGAGGCGATCGCCTCGGCTCCCCCGCCCGAGCCCCGCAAGGACCCCTGGCGGCGTACGTCCGGCATGCACAAGGTGCGCCGGCGGCGGCAGCTGGCCGTGGTGCGGGAGCTGTGGCAGACCCGGGACCGGATCGCGCAGCGGCGGGACGTCTCGCCCGGCAAGGTGCTCGGGGACGCGGCCATCGTCGAGGCCGCGCTCGCCCTCCCGGCCAACGTGCACGCGCTGGCCGCGCTGAACGGGTTCGGGCACCGGATGGGCAAGCGGCAGCTGGAGCAGTGGCAGGCGGCGGTGGACCGGGCGAAGGCGCTCAGCGAGGCGCAGCTGCCGCAGCCGGGGCAGCCGGTGGCCGGGCCGCCGCCGCCCCGGGCCTGGGCCGACAAGGACCCCGCCGCGGCCGCGCGGCTGTCCGCCGCCCGGGCGGGGGTGTCCGCGCTCGCCGAGGAACTCAACATGCCGCAGGAGAACCTGATCACGCCGGACACCGTGCGGCGGGTGTGCTGGGAGCCGCCCGCGGTGGTGGACGCCGGGTCCGTCGCGGCGGCGCTGGCCGGGTACGGGGCGCGGCCGTGGCAGGTCGAGCAGGTCACCCCCGTGCTGGTGACCGCGTTGAGCGCCGGGGCGCCGTAGGGGGTCCTCCCGTACGGCGGCGTACGGCGGGTGCGGCTCGTCCCCGCCGGCCGCGCGGTTCCCCGCGCCCTCTCGGGGGGTCGTCACCGGGTCGCTCCCTGGGTGAAGCCGTTGTAGATGTAGCGCTGGAGGCACAGGAAGACGATCAGGGTCGGCGCGATCACCAGGATCGCTCCCGCCGAGATGGTCTCCCAGTGGGCGCCGAAGGGGCCCTTGAAGCGGAACAGCGACGTCGAGATCACGCCAAGATCTTCCGAGGGCATGTAGAGGAACGGGATGTAGAAGTCGTTGTAGGTGGTGATGCCCTTGACGATCACCACCGTGGCGATCGCCGGCTTCAGCAGCGGGAGGATGATCCTGCGGTAGACCGTGAAGGCGTTGGCCCCGTCCAGCCGGGCCGCCTCGTCCAGGGACGTGGGGATGGACCGCACGAACTGCAGGAAGATGTAGATCGAGACGATGTCCGTGCCCATGTAGAGGGCGATCGGCGCCCACAGGCTGTCGAACATGCCGAGGCTGTTCACGATCTGGAAGGTGGCCACCTGCGTCGTGACGCCGGGGACCAGCGCGGCGGCCAGGAACAGGGCCAGGACCGGCTTCCTGAAGCGGAAGCGGAAGCGGTCGATCGCGTAGGCGGTCATCGAGCCGATCAGGACCGTGCCGCCGATGGCGAAGACCAGGATGAACGCGGTGTTGGCGAGCGCGGAGAGCATCCGGCCGTCCTGGAACGCCGTCACGTAGTTGTGGAGGTTCAGGGGGTCGTCGGGGAGCGCGAGGGCGCCGCTGCCGTTCGCCATCTCCCGCTCGGACTTCAGGGACGTCAGGAGGACGGCCGCCAGCGGGAGCAGCACCACCGCGGTCGCGGCGAGCAGGGACGCGTACATCAGGGCACGGGCGAGTGCGCGGCGGGTCATGCCAGGTCCACCTTGTCGTCGGGGACGAGGCGCCGCTGGACCCAGGTCACGGCCAGGACGATCAGCAGCAGCACGATCGCGGCCGCCGAGGCGAGCCCCGTCTTGTTGAACTGGAAGGCCAGCTTCACGGTCTGGATCACGAAGGTCTCGGTGCCGGTCGCGCCGCCGGTCATGATGTACGGGATCTCGAAGACCGACAGGGAGCCCGAGATCGACAGGATCACCGTCAGGGACAGCACCGGCTTGATGCCCGGCGCGATGATGTGGCGGAACTGCTGCCAGCGGTTGGCGCCGTCCAGTTCGGCCGCCTCGTACAGGTCCCCGGGGATCGACTGGATCGCGCCGAGGAACAGGACGAAGTTCAGGCCCAGGTAGCGCCAGACCGAGACGGCCGCGAGGGAGGTGTTCGCCGACTCCGGGGTGCCGAGCCACGCGCGGTCGCTCTCCGCGCCGAACAGGGCGAGGACCGAGTCGAGGGTGCCGCCGTCCTGGAAGAAGTAGAGGAAGACGAAACCGATCGCCACGCCGTTGATCAGGTACGGGAAGAACAGCACGCCCTTGAAGAAGTTGCGGAAGCGGACGTTGAAGCTCAGGACCGTGGCGAAGTAGAGCGCGGCGACGATCTGGACGACGGAGGCGGCCAGGTAGTAGCCGCTGACCCAGAAGACCTCGAACAGGTCGGGACGGGTGAAGAGTTCGGCGTAGTTCTCGGCGCCGGTGTAGCGCAGCCCGGGGCTGACCCCGTCCCAGTCGGTGAAGCTGTACGCCACCATGTTGGCGATCGGCGCGTAGGTGAAGACGATCAGGAGCGTGAGCGGGGCCAGCAGGAACAGCCAGGGGGTGGCCCCGCGCCACAGGCGGGCCGAGCGCGGGGCCGGAGCCGGCTGCGGGGCGGCCGGGTCCCGGACGGGACGGACGGCCGCCTTCTCGGTGGTGTGCGCCATCAGGACCCCAGGGACTGCTGGGTTTCGGTCCACCTCTTCGCCAGGCCGTCCAGGAAGTCGTCCAGACCGCCCTTGGTGGCGCCGCGGGCGAGGTCGACGAGGTCCTGGCGGTAGTCGGGCTTGTTGATGCCGACCTCGGAGCGGTTGTCGATGGACTTCACCTCGGCGCCCTTGGAGTCGTCCAGGTCGAGGAGCTTCACGCCCGCCTCCTCGTAGGGCTGGAGCACCTCGGGCAGCGGGTCGTCCTTCAGCGGGGACAGGGTCAGGTTGTCCCGGGCGTAGCCGGACTTGTCGGTGAACCAGTCGATCCAGGCGCGGGCGGCGGCCTTGTGGTCGGAGTGGATGTTGACGGCCTGGTTGTAGTCGGGCAGCGCCACCGCGCAGAACGTGCCGTTCCTCTGCGCCGGGAAGGGCATGAACCCGATGTCGTCGGGGTCCGCTCCCGCCTGCTCGGCGGCGCCCCGTATCTGGATGACGGCCCAGGAGCCGAGCCACATGGTGGCGATCTCGCCCTTGGCCAGCCGGGGTTTGGAGGCCTCCCAGTTGGTGGTGGTCGGGTCCTTCTCGGCGAGCCCCGCGCGCACGATGTCGTACAGCAGCGTGTCGGCGGTGCGCAGGTCGGATCCCTCGGCCCAGGGGTTGCCCTCGGCGAGCCGGGTGGTGGCCTGTTCGTCGCAGCTGACCGAGCCGTTGACCTGGGTCCACTGGGTGAGCGGCCACATGTCCTTGAAGTTGGTGTAGTACGGGACCGCGTCCGTCTTCGCCTTGACCGCCTTCAGGGCGGCGAGGAACTCGGCCGGGGTCTTCGGCCAGTCGGTGACGCCGGCCCGCTGCCAGACCTTCTTGTTGTAGACGAAGCCGGGGACCGCGCCGAGCGGGCTCTGGCCGTAGACCTTGCCGTTCACGGTGGTGTAGTCGGTGAAGCGGTACTTCTCGGCGCGCTCGGCCCGGCTGCCCAGCGAGGCGAAGAACCGGGGGTAGTCCTTCTTCTCGATCACGCCCGGGATCATGAGGACGTCGCCGTAGTTCTCCGTGTTCATACGGATCTTGACTTCGCCCTCGTAGTCGGTGATGGCGTCGAACTCGACCTTCACCTTGGGGTGGGTCCTGCGGAACTCGGCGGCGTACTTCTCCATCGTCCCGTCCTGCACCAGGTCGGTCCGGTGGGTGAGGACCGTGATGGTCCCGCTGGCCTGGGAGGGATCGTCGGGTGCCTCGGCATCCGCGCCTTTCGCGGTGCCTCCGGTACCGGTGCAGCCGGAGGCCAGCAGGGCGGCGCCCAGGGCGAGGGCGAGGGCGGTACGGCGGTTCATGTGCGTCAGCTCCGTTCGCGGCAGGGGACTCGGGACGGACGAGCACGTGCGGTATGGCTGGTTCGGCACTCTGACAGCGCTCGCTCAACCGGTAAAGTCCCATTCCCGCCAACGATGCGAAACCGTCACTCGGCCCCTCACTGAACCGGTCAAGGGAGTGCGCATGCTGGAGGTCACACCGCTCGGCGACGGATGGACCCTGCGGCACGGTCCGGACACGCTGCCGGCCACCGTGCCGGGCTGCGTGCACACCGACCTGATGGCGGCCGGGGCGATCCCGGACCCGTTCCTCGGCCGGAACGAGACCGAGGTGGCCTGGGTGGGGCGCCGGGACTGGACCTACGAGCGGCACCTCGACGGCTCGTCGGCGCAGGAGCAGACCGACCTGGTCTTCGACGGGCTCGACACCGTCGCCGAGATCTCCCTGGACGGGCGGCCGCTGGGGACCGTACGGAACATGCACCGCTCCCACCGGTTCGACGTGACGGGGCTGTCCGGGCGGCTGGCCGTGCGGTTCGTCTCCGCCTACGCCGAGGCCGAGGCCGTGCGGGGGCGGCTCGGCGAGCGGCCCGCCGCGTACGCCGAGCCGTACCAGTACGTGCGCAAGATGGCCTGTTCCTTCGGCTGGGACTGGGGGCCGACGCTGGTCACGGCCGGGATCTGGCGGCCGGTGCGCCTGGAGCACTGGTCGACGGCCCGGATCGCCCGGGTGCGGCCCCTGGTGACCGTCGAGGAGGGCACCGGGGTGGTCGAGCTGGCCGTCGACGTCGAACGGACCCGGGTGGAGGCACCGCTCGCCGTGGAGGCGTCGGTGGCCGGGGTGCGGGCCCGCGCGCAGATCGAGGGGACGGGCGGGACGCTGCGCCTGCGGGTGCCGGACCCGCAGCTGTGGTGGCCGCGCGGCTACGGCGGACAGCCGCTGTACGACGTCGAGTTGACACTGCTGCACGGCGACGAGGCGCTGGACGTGTGGCGGCGGCGCATCGGCTTCAGGACCGTGGAGCTGGACCGGCGGCCCGACGCGCACGGTACCGGCTTCACCCTCGTCGTCAACGGCGAGCGGCTCTTCGCGCGGGGCGTCAACTGGATCCCGGACGACGTCTTCCCGTCCCGGATCACCCGCGCGCGCTACCGGCGGCGCCTGGAACAGGCCGCCGCCGCGGGCGTGGACCTCGTGCGCGTGTGGGGCGGCGGGATCTACGAGAGCGAGGACTTCTACGACGCCTGCGACGCACTCGGCCTGCTGGTCTGGCAGGACTTCCCGTTCGCCTGCGCGGCCTACCCGGAGGAGCAGCCGTTGCGCGGGGAGGTGGAGGCCGAGGCGCGGGAGAACGTCGTACGGCTGATGCCGCACCCGTCGCTGGTGCTGTGGAACGGCAACAACGAGAACCTGTGGGGCTTCCGGGACTGGGGCTGGGAGCCGCGGCTGGCCGGGGACTCCTGGGGCGAGGGCTACTACCTGGGCGTGCTGCCGCGGGTGGTGGCGGAACTGGACCCGACCCGGCCGTACACGGCGGGCAGTCCCTGGTCCGGGTCGTGGCGGCACCACCCGAACGACCCGGCGCACGGCACCCACCACTCGTGGGAGGTGTGGAACCGCGAGGACTACGCCGCCTACCGGCGCGGCGTGCCGCGGTTCGTCGCCGAGTTCGGCTGGCAGGCGCCGCCCGCGTACGCCACGCTGCGCCGTGCGCTGCCCGGGGAGGACCTCGCGCCGGACTCCCCCGGCATGCTGCACCACCAGAAGGCCGACGACGGCAACGGCAAGCTGGAGCGGGGCCTCGCGCGGCACTTCGCCGTGCCGGACGGGGACTTCGACCGCTGGCACTACCTCACGCAGCTCAACCAGGCCCGGGCGGTCGCGGCCGGGATCGAGCACTGGCGCTCGCACTGGCCGGTGTGCGCGGGCACGGTCGTCTGGCAGCTCAACGACTGCTGGCCGGTGACCTCCTGGGCGGCGATCGACGGGGACGGGCGCGAGAAACCGCTGTTCCACGAGCTGAAGCGGCTGTACGCGGACCGGTTGCTGACGATCCGGGAGGCGGACGGCGGCCGGCTGGAGCTGGCCGCCGTGAACCAGGCGGCCGGGGAGTGGACGGGGACGCTGACCCTGCGGCGGATGTCCGTCGGGGGCGAGGTGCTGGGGCGGCGGAGCGTGGCACTGGCGGCCGGGGCGCGGAGTGTGGCGCGGATCGGCGTGCCGGACGAACTGGTGCCGGCGGGCCCGAAGGAGTTCCTGGTCGCGGACGCGCAGGGGCTGCGGGCGGTGCGCTTCCCGGTGCCTGACCGCGAGGTCGCCTACCCCAGGCCCGAGTTCGAGGTCGACCTCGCCCCGGAGGGGATCCGGGTGACCGCCCGCACGCTGGTGCGGGACCTGCTGCTGCAGGCCGACCGGCTCGACCCGGGGGCGCGGGCCGACCGGGGGCTGGTGACGCTGCTGCCGGGCGAGGAGGTGACCATCGGGGTGCGCGGCTGGAAGACTCCGGACGCGGAACGTGCTCGATCGGCCCTGTACTGCGTGGAGCCCACCCGATGACGGCAACGCCGACCCCCCGCGTCACCATCAAGGACGTCGCCGCGCGCGCCGGCGTGTCCAAGGGTGCCGTGTCCCTCGCCTTCAACCACAAGCCGGGCCTGTCCGAGGCCACCCGGGACCGGATCTTCCGGGCGGCGCGGGAGCTGGGCTGGGCGCCCAGCCTGACGGCCCGGACGCTGGCCGGGTCGCGGGTGGACGCGGTGGGGCTCGCGGTGTGCCGGCCGGCCCGGATGCTCGGTCTGGAACCCTGGTACATGGAGTTCGTGTCGGGCGTGGAGAGCGTGCTGGCCGAGCACTCCTGCGCGCTGCTGCTGCGGCTCGTGCGGAGCCTGGACGAGGAGGTGGGGGTCCAGGAGGCGTGGTGGCGGGGGCGGCAGGTCGGCGGCTCGATCCTGGTCGACTTCCGGGCCGACGACCCCCGGGTCGCCTTGGTGGAGCGGCTCGGGCTGCCGTCCGTCGCCGTCGGGCACCCCTCGCTGACCGGGGGGCTCACCTCGGTGTGGACCGACGACGCCACAGCCGTGCGGGAGGCGGTGCGGTACCTGGCCGCGCTCGGGCACCGGCGGATCGCCCGGGTGGGCGGGGCGGCGGACCTCGGGCACACCTCGATCCGCACGGCGGCGTTCGACGAGGCCGCGGGAGCCCTGGCGCTGGCCGGGGCGTGGCAGGTGGCGACGGACTTCTCGGGCGACGCCGGGGCGCGGGCGACCCGGTCGCTGCTGACGGCCGCGCCGCCGGACCGGCCGACCGCGATCGTGTACGACAACGACATCATGGCGGTGGCGGGGCTGTCGGTGGCGGCGGAGATGGGCCTGCGGGTGCCGGACGACGTGTCGCTGCTGGCGTGGGACGACTCGCAGCTGTGCCGGCTGACCCATCCGACACTGTCCGCGATGAGCCATGACGTGCACGGATTCGGGGCGGAAGTGGCCCGGACGCTGTTCTCGGTGATCGCCGGCGGCGAGGGGGCGGCCTCCCGTCCGGTGCCCACGCCCGTCCTGACGCCCCGGGGGTCCACGGCACCGCCGAAGGTGTGACCTTCACCGCTCCGCCCGTCAGGACTGTGCAGCTACGTTACCCACAAGTAGCATGGGACTGAGCGCGCGCTCAGCGCATCGCAGCAGCACCGCAATCCTGACCCTGGAGGAGAGCCATCGTGCCTCGTACCGTCAGGGACGTCGTCTTCGTCGACGGCGTCCGCACCCCGTTCGGCAAGGCGGGCCCGAAGGGCATCTACCACGAGACCCGTGCCGACGACCTCGTCGTGAAGGCGATCCGGGAGCTGCTGCGCCGCAACCCCGGCCTGGACCCCAAGAAGATCGACGAGGTCGCCATCGCCGCGACCACGCAGATCGGCGACCAGGGCCTGACCATCGGCCGCACCGCGGGCATCCTGGCCGGCCTGCCGCAGTCCGTACCCGGTTACTCCATCGACCGCATGTGCGCCGGCGCCCTGACCGCCGTCACCACGGTCGCCGGATCCGTCGCCTTCGGCGCCTACGACATCGCCATCGCCGGCGGTGTCGAGCACATGGGCCGCCACCCCATGGGCGAGGGCGTCGACCCCAACCCGCGGTTCGTCTCCGAGAAGCTGGTCGACGAGTCGGCCCTCTTCATGGGCATGACCGCGGAGAACCTGCACGACCGGTACCCGCAGATCACCAAGCTGCGCGCCGACGAGTACGCCGTGCGCTCCCAGGAGAAGGCCGCCAAGGCGTACGCCAACGGCAAGATCCAGGCCGACCTGGTCCCGATCTCGGTGCGCCGCACCAACGCCGAGGCCGGTGAGACGGGCTGGGGCCTGGTCACCGCCGACGAGCCGATGCGCCCGGGCACGACCCTGGAGAACCTCCAGGGCCTCAAGACCCCGTTCCGCGTCCACGGCCGGGTCACCGCCGGTAACGCGGCCGGTCTCAACGACGGCGCCACCGCCTCGCTCATCGCCTCCGAGGAGTTCGCGCGGGAGAACGACCTCCCCGTGAAGATGCGCCTGGTCTCCTACTCCTTCGCGGGCGTGGAGCCGGAGGTCATGGGCTACGGCCCGATCCCGGCCACGGAGAAGGCGCTGGCCCAGGCCGGTCTGTCGATCTCCGACATCGGCCTGTTCGAGATCAACGAGGCCTTCGCCGTCCAGGTCCTGGCCTTCCTCGACCACTACGGCATCGCCGACGACGACGAGCGCGTCAACCAGTACGGCGGCGCCATCGCCTTCGGCCACCCGCTGGCCTCCTCCGGCGTCCGCCTGATGACGCAGCTGGCCCGCCAGTTCGAGGAGCAGCCGCACGTCCGCTACGGCCTGACGACCATGTGCGTCGGCTTCGGCATGGGCGCGACGGTCATCTGGGAGAACCCGCACTTCGAGGGGGACAAGTGAGCACCACCGCCGAGCTTCTGAAGCAGGCTTCCGAACTGTTCCCGGACGAGGTCGTCACGAGTGCGCACGTACGCCACTTCGACCTCCCCCTGGGTGCGGGCCGTTTCGCCCTGATCACCCTGGACAACGGCCACGACCACACCAAGCCGACCACCTTCGGCCCGGCCTCGCTGGCGAACCTGAACGCCGCGATCGACCAGGTCGAGAAGGAGGCGGCGGACGGCGAGATCGTCGGCGTCGGCATCACCGGCAAGCCGTTCATCTTCGCGGTCGGCGCCGACCTCAAGGGCGTGGAGATCCTCAAGGAGCACGAGCACGCCCTCGCCATCGGCAAGGGCGGCCACGAGGTCTTCAAGCGGCTGTCGCAGCTGGCCGTGCCGACCTTCGCGTACTACAACGGCGCCGCGATGGGCGGCGGTGTCGAGGTCGGTCTGCACTGCACCTACCGCACCGTCTCCGCGGCCGTGCCGGCGTTCTCCCTGCCCGAGGTCTTCCTCGGCCTGGTCCCCGGCTGGGGCGGCTGCACGCTGCTGCCGAACCTGATCGGCCCGGAGAAGGCCGTCTCGGTGATCATCGAGAACAGCCTCAACCAGAACAGGCAGCTCAAGGGCAAGCAGGTCTACGAGCTCGGGATCGCCGACGCGATCTTCGAGGGCGCGGACTTCCTGGAGCAGTCGCTGATCTGGACGGCGACCGTCCTCAAGGGCGAGCTGAAGATCGAGCGCCCGGTGATCGACCGCGGCGAGGCCTGGGACCAGGCCGTCGCCAAGGGCCGCTTCATCGCCGACTCCAAGGTGCACGGCGCCGCCCCGGCCGCCTACCGCGCCCTGGACATCATCGCCGCCGCCAAGAACGGCGACCTCCAGCAGGGCTACGACGCCGAGGACCAGGCCCTCGCCGACCTGATCATGGGCGGTGAACTGCGCGCCGGCATCTACGCCTTCAACCTGGTGCAGAAGCGCGGCAAGCGCCCCGCCGGCGCCCCGGACAAGTCCCTGGCCCGCCCGGTCACCAAGGTCGGTGTCGTCGGCGCCGGTCTGATGGCCAGCCAGCTCGCGCTGCTGTTCCTGCGCCGCCTGGAGGTGCCGGTCGTGCTGACCGACATCGACCAGGAGCGCGTCGACAAGGGCGTGGGCTACGTCCACGCCGAGATCGACAAGCTGCTCGGCAAGGGCCGTATCAACCAGGACAAGGCCAACCGCCTCAAGGCGCTGGTCACCGGTGTGCTGGACAAGGCCGAGGGCTTCGCGGACGCCGACTTCATCATCGAAGCGGTCTTCGAGGAGATGGGCGTCAAGCAGCAGGTGTTCGCGGAGGTCGAGGCGGTCGCCCCGGCGCACGCGATCCTCGCCACCAACACCTCCTCGCTGTCGGTGTCGGAGATGGCCTCGAAGCTCAAGCACCCCGAGCGGGTCGTGGGCTTCCACTTCTTCAACCCGGTCGCGGTCCTGCCGCTGCTGGAGATCGTCCGCGGCGAGCAGACCGACGACGCCTCCCTGGCCACCGCGTTCGGCGTCGCAAAGAAGCTGAAGAAGACCGCGGTGCTGGTCAAGGACGCCCCGGCGTTCGTCGTGAACCGCATCCTGACCCGCTTCATGGGCGAGATCCAGAACGTCATCGACGAGGGCACCCCCGTCGAGGTCGCCGAGAAGGCCGTCGAGCCGCTCGGTCTGCCGATGTCGCCGCTGGTCCTGCTGGAGCTGGTCGGCCCGGCCATCGGCCTGCACGTCTCCGAGACGCTCAACCGGGCCTTCCCCGACCGCTTCACGGTCTCCCCGAACCTCAAGGCGGTCGTCGAGGCCGGCAAGCGCGGCTTCTACGTCTACGACAGCGGCAAGCCCGAGCTCGACCCCGAGGTCGCCGCGCTGCTGAAGCAGGGCGACACCGTCCTGACGGAGGAGCAGGTGCGCGAGCGGGTGCTCGACGCGGTGGCGCAGGAGATCGGGCTCATGCTCGACGAGGGCGTCGTCGCCGAGGCGCAGGACATCGACCTGTGCCTCATCACGGGCGCCGGCTGGCCGTTCCACCTGGGCGGCATCACGCCGTACCTGGACCGCGAGGGCGTCTCCGAGCGCGTCAACGGCAAGAGGTTCCTGGCTCCGGGCGTCGCGAGCGTCCCGGCGTAACGCGTTACCCCGGAGGGGGGTGGGGCGTACGGTAACAATCCGTGCACCCGCCCCCCTCCGCGTATGCCCGCACAGATAGGATCCTCACACAATCCGACCATTGTTTACCTGGCTCTGCCGGCCTCCACCCAAGGCCGCCGGGGTCCTCGAAGGAGTCTTCCGTGGCGTCCTCCCGCCGCCGACCGCCCGGACGCCGGGTGTGGCCCAAGATCAGGCTCCTGCTCCTCGTGGCCGTGGTGGCGGCCGGCGGCACGGCGCTGTACCCGGTGTGGAAGGCGGCCAACCCGGACCCGCCCGAACTGAAGGTCCGCTACCGCACCGACACCCCGGCGACGGCCGCCGCGGCCAAGCCGTCGCTGGAGGTCTTCAACGACACGGACAAGCCACTGCCGTTGAGCGAGGTCGCGCTCCGGTACTGGTTCACCGCCGAGGACGACGCCGCCTACGCCTTCAACTGCGTGAACGCCGTCTTCGGCTGCTCGAACGTGGCCGGGCGGATCGTCGCGATGGACAAGCCCACCGACACCGCCGACCACTACCTGGAGCTGCGGTTCACCGAGGGCGCGGGCGACCTGGAGCCCGGCGCCAACAGCAAGGGCATCGACGTCCAGCTGTTCCGCACCGACCACGAGAAGCTGAAGCAGTCCGACGACCGCTCCTTCGACGCGGAGAAGACCTCCTACAAGGAGGCCGAGGAGGTCACCGCGTACAAGCGGGGCGTCCTCGCCTGGGGCGAGGAGCCCGACGGCACGAAGGCGGGCGACGAGAAGAAGGCCACGGCGAAGACGGAGCCCGAGGCGCTGCCCGCCCCGCCGGCCGGGGTGCTGTTCGACGACTTCAGCTACCTGGGCCCCAAGGACCCCGCCCTGTTCAAGCACGGCTGGCTGGTCCGCACCAGCAAGGGCGGCCCCGGCATCGAGAACACCTGGTCGGCCGAGGGCGTGAGCTTCCCCACCGCCGAGGGCTCCCACGCCGACGGCCAGGTGCTCAACCTGCGTGCGAGCACGGACGGCACGAAGGCCGGGACGAAGCAGGCGAGCCTGGGCACGGCCGCGAGCAAGTTCCGCGACGGCACCTACGCGGCCCGCATCCACTTCAGCGACGGGCCGGCCACCGGGAAGGCCGGCGACCACGTCAACCAGACCTTCTACACCATCGGCGGCAAGGGCTCGAAGTACAGCGAGCTGGACAACGAGTACATGCCCAACGGCGGCTGGGGCCGGCCCGGCCCCAAGCTCGACACGGTGACCTGGTACGACCACAAGACCAACGACCGGGTCTACGAGACCACCAACAAGAGCCTCGACGCCTGGCACACCGTGCTGATCCGGGTGAAGGACGGCGTGGTCGCCTACTGGCTCGACGGCGAGAAGCTCTTCCTCAGCAACGGCAAGTACGCGCCGCGCGCGGACATGTCCGTCAACTTCAACCACTGGTTCATCGACCTGCCGTTCAAGGGCGAACGCGCCTGGGACATGAAGGTCGACTGGCTCTACTACAACGCGAACGACACGCTGTCGGCGGAGGAGGTCCAGGCCGAGGTGGCGGACTTCACCGGCGAGGGCAGGAACTACTTCGACACGGTTCGGGAGACCCGGTGAGGAACAGGCGGTCCGGCGCCCACAGGCACGCTGCCGAGGCAACGGAGGACAAACCGGTGGTGAGCAGGCGTTCCGCCCTGCTGATGGGCGGCGCGGGAGGCGTCGCCATGGCCGGTGCCGGCGCGTGGATGGGCAAGGTGATGGCCCAGCCGGCCGCCGCCCCCGCAGCCGAGGGAGCCATCGGAGGCCTCACCACGCCTCCCCTGTACGCCCCCTCCGGGCGCCGCCCCAAGTACCGCCGGGCCAGCTGGTCCCAGCAGTTCCAGACGGGTCACGGCTGGACGGCAGGCGGCGCGGGCACGGCCTCGGCCGAGGCGAACGACAAGACCCAGTTCGTGCGCGGCACCCAGGCGGTCCGGGTGACCACCAACGGCACGGGCAAGCAGTCCTACGTGCGCAGGACCGGCATGACCGCGATGAGCCTGAGCGGCAAGATGATCCGGCTGGTCTTCCGCGTCGACGACGTCGCCAACCTGGCCAAGATGGTCTTCTACCTGGGCAGCGGCTCGCTGGCGAACCACTTCGCCTGGACCTTCCACGTCCACTCCAAGACGTCGGCCAACTACGTCCAGTCCGGCGAGTGGGTCACGGTCCACCTCCAGTGGGCGGACGTCAACGCGGCGGCCGGGACGTACTCCATCGGCGCCGACGGCAAGCCGTCGACGAAGACCGGCTTCACGGACATGTCGTTCGCCGTGTACGACAACGCGGGCGGGCCGGTGACCTACCGGCTGCAGGCCGTGGAGCTGATCCCGGACACCGTGTCGGTCTTCCCCAAGGGCGTCGTCTCCATCACCTTCGACGACTCCCACAAGTCGATCCACGACCTGGCCCGCCCGGTCATGGACCGCTTCGGCTTCCCCGGCACGGTCTACAACATCGCCGACGCCATCGGCACCGGCAGCTTCCTGACGCTGAACCAGATGCGCTCCATGCAGGACTTCTCCGGCTGGGAGATGGCGGGCCACTCGTACGCCAACGCCGTGCACACGGCCAGCTACCCCAAGCTGACCGCCGAGCAGGCCGACGACGACTTCCGCAAGCTGCGCGAATGGCTGGTGTCCAACGGCTTCACCAGCGAGCACTTCGCCTATCCGCACGGCGCGTTCCAGAAGACCTCCGACGGTGTCCCGGTCGACCAGATCGCGAGCCGGCACTTCACCACGGCCCGGTCGATCATCTCCGAGACCATCGAGTCCTTCGCCCCGGCGATGCCCTACCGCCTCAAGGCGCTGACCGGCATCAACGACGGTACGGGCATCGGAGGTACGGCGCTATCGAAGCTGACGGGCGCGGGCGGCAAGCTCGACCGGTGCGTCAACAGCGGCGACTGGCTGATCCTCTGCCTGCACAAGGTCACCGAGGGGCCCCCGGCGACCAGCACCGAGATCGGCAGGGCCGGTCTGGAGACGCTGATGAAGGCGATCGACGACCGGGACATCCCGGTGCTGACGGTCGAGGAAGCGATGGCCTCCTACACCTGAGTCCCGCGGACGCGAAGAGAGGGGGGCGGCCTGTGAGGCCGCCCCCCTCTCTTCGCGCTGTCGCGCGGCGCTACCAGCCGCCGCCCTGTCCGTATCCCTGTCCCTGGCCCTGCCCCTGGCCGTGCTGCCAGGACGGGTCCTGGTACGGGTAGCCGCCCTGCTGGGGGTCGTGGCCCTGGTCCGGGTACGGCTGCTGGTACGGGTCGGGATGGCCGCCGTAGCCGCCGCCCTGCCACTGCTGCTGGCCGGCCGGTGCCGGGGCTCCCCAGGACACGCGCTGCTGCGGAACGGCCGCGTGGTGCTCCTCGTCGTAGCCCGGGATCGGCTGCGGCTGGGAGGGGATGCCGCCCGCCGGGCGGGGCCGGGTGCGCAGGGCCACGCCCTCCAGGCGCATCAGCTGGAGCGTCTCGGTGACCTTCTTGTCCGAGTACGGGTCCTCTTCCTCGAAGATCTCCGTCACGTCGTGCTCGTGGTCACCGGCCACCGACACCTCGACGCCGCCCTGCCGCGTGCCCCAGCTGCCCTTGTGCAGGGTGAACAGGGCGTAGAAGCGCAGCGGGGTGAGCAGCGTCAGCTGGATCACGCCGTAGACCGGCGCGAGCAGGAACATGCCGAAGCGCTTGACGAAGCCCATGCCGCGGCGCGGGAAGTCCAGGTAGCGGACGTTGCGCAGGTACCCCATGAGCACCATGAAGATGAGGTAGTCCCCGATGTGGTTCAGGAACTGCTGCGGCTTGATGATGGGCAGGATGACCATCGAGTAGAACATCGCCGAGCCGAAGACCAGCCACAGCGCGAGCTCCATGCAGGTCAGCCAGAAGGCCGGGCGGTACTTCTTCTGGTGCCGGAACGCCCACAGGGACTCGCGGAAGAAGGACTTGTTCCAGCGGACCTGCTGGCGCAGGAAGTGCGGCAGCTTCTCGGGGACGGCGGTGTAGCCCACGGCCGTCTCCTGGAAGACGACCTGACCCTCCATCAGGCAGTAGTTGGTCATGCGGCGGTCATCGCCGAAGACGGCCGGCTTGCCCAGGAACTGCTGGTTGAGGAAGTCCGGCAGGTACTTGCGCACCAGCGTGCCGCGGTAGGCGGACAGCGCGCCGCAGCAGCACAGCACCGACTTCAGCCGGGAGTAGGCGGCCCGCTCGAAGAGGAAGGAGTTGCCGTAGCGCAGGTCCTGCAGGCGCGTGAAGATGTTGCTGTCGTGGTTGAGCGCCAGCACCATGCCCGTGGAGGCCATGATCTTCTCGTCGGCCAGCGGCAGCAGCAGCTCGCGCACGGTGTCCCGGGACAGCACGGTGTCCGAGTCGACACACAGGAAGATGTCGGAGTACGGCGCGGCCTCGAAGCCCAGGGCCAGCGCCTCGCGCTTGCCCTTGTTCTCGGGCTGGACGCTGACGGTGTACTTGACGCCCTTGGCCTCGAACTCGCGGCGCAGCTTCTTCGCCGCGCGGATGCCGGAGTCGTCGGCGCTGGCGTCGTCGATGATGTGGATCTCGTTCGGCAGGCGGCTCTGCGCGAGGAGGCTGCGCATGCCCTGCTCGAACATCACCGGGTCCTCGTTGTAGATCGGGATGACCGCGGTGACCCAGGCGTTCTCCAGGTACTCCAGCTCCTCCCGCCCGGCCTTGGCCGGACGGTAGAACAGGGCGCCGAACATCTTCAGGGACAGCAGGCCCATGGCGCCCATGGAGTACAGGTGCAGCGAGCCGGCGTCGAGCCGGGTGGCGATCAGCGCGGCCAGGCCCAGGAAGACGAAGTACGAGACCTTCAGGTGCCGCCGCTTGCGGTGCGCCCGGCGGCCACCGGAGTCGACGGCTCCCGGTATGTACGTATCGTCGGCAGTCACAGCTTGACCACCCGCGGATGGTCGGCGGACTTGCCCCGGGTGTCGAACAGCGCGCGGGCCCGGTCGGCGAGCGCCTCCAGGTCGATCTCGCGGTGCGGCTGGAGCAGGATGGTGAGGTCGGCGTCCTCCGCGGCGGTGAGGTAGTCACCGGCCCGCTCGACGAGGGCGCCGTCGACCCGCCAGTCCTCGACCCGCGGGTCGAAGTAGACGAGCTCGGCACCGCGCGCGAGGAGGTGCTCGGCGACGGCGAGCGCCGGGCTCTCCCGCTGGTCGGAGATGTCCGGCTTGTACGTGACGCCGAGCAGCAGCACGCGGGAGCCGCGCACGGCCTTGCCCTGGTCGTTCAGCAGGTCGGCCGCGCGGTTGACGACGTGCACGGGCATGCGCTGGTTGATCTCCTGCGCCAGCTCCACGAACCGGAACGGGATGCCCAGCGAACGCACCTTGTACGACAGGTAGTTGGGGTCGATCGGGATGCAGTGCCCGCCGACGCCGGGACCGGGGTAGAAGGGCGCGAATCCGAACGGCTTCGTCGAGGCGCACCGGATGGCGTCCCACAGGTCGACGCCGATCTCCCGGCAGAACATCGACATCTCGTTGACGAGGGCGATGTTGACGTGCCGGTAGGTGTTCTCCAGCAGCTTGGCCATCTCGGCCTCGCGGGTGCCCTTGGCCTCGACGACACGGTTCACGAACCGCTCGTAGAGGGCGCGGGCGGCCTTGGTGCAGTCGGCCGTGATGCCGCCGACGACCTTGGGCGTGTTCTCCAGGCCGAAGGAGGCGTTGCCCGGGTCGATCCGCTCCGGGGAGAAGGCGAGGTGGAAGTCGACGCCGACCCGCAGGCCACCGGCCTCCAGGCGCGGGCGGACGACCTCGTCGGTCGTGCCCGGGTACGTCGTCGACTCCAGCACGACCAGCGTGCCGGCGCTCAGGTGGGCGGCAATGTCGTCGACGGCGGCGTGCACCGCGCCGAGGTCGGGGGCGCCGTGGTCGGTGAGCGGGGTCGGCACGCACACGACCACCGCGGCGGCGTCGGCGATGACGCCGGCCTCGTCGACGGCCCGGAAGCCCTGCTCCAGCATGGCGCGCACGTCGGCGTCGGTGATGTCGTCGACGTGCGAGCGGCCGGCGTTCAGCCCGTCGACCACCCGCCGGCTGCGGTCGAGACCGACCACCTTCAGACCCGCTGCGGCGGCGGATCTGGCCAACGGCAGCCCCACGTAACCGAGACCGACAACGACAAGATCCACCGTGGAGGATCTGCTCACGACATCATTCCCCAACCCCGTTGCCACGGCGTCGGCCAGACGCAGCAGCAACCGGCCCCCCGAGCAAAATCGAACAAGTCAGAGGAGGCTAACAAGACCTTCACTTTTTGACCATGTTCATACGAGGTGCCTCTTGTCACGCACACTTCCATACAACCCTTGACACACCTCGTGTGTCTGCTGCGACAAGAGACACGGAACGAACGGCTCCCTTCCGTTTCCGGCAGGGCCGGACCCCACGGGGTCAGACCTCCCGCCAGGCCTCCAGCGCGAGCCCCGGCTCGTCCTTGCGGCGGGTGAGCAGCAGGGTCCCGCTGGACGGCGCGAGGGAGGCGGCGACGACCTCCTCGTGCTCGTCCAGCGCCACCGACACCAGGGCGTCACCCGGCAGCCGCGGACCGGACTCCGTCCACCAGGCACCCGCCGACTCCTGCTCGGTCGGATACGCGGCGAAGGCGACCCGGCCGCTCGCCGAGCGCTGCGCGAGCACGGTGCAGTCGTGCCCCTCGATGACGCAGCGCACCGCCGAGACGGGCCCCGGCCCGGCGGCCGCGAGGAGCGCCACCGGCTTCTCACCGGGCCGCCAGGCGCACAGGTCCCCGGAGGTGTCCGTGAAGAAGACCGTGGTGCGCTCGGCGGACGTGGCGAGCGCGCACAGGGTCCCCGGGCGGGCGGCGGCCTCCACCTCACCGGCCGGCACCGGCTTCTTCCCGTCACCCTCCTGCCGCCAGTGCAGGATCGCGCCGGGCGCGGACGCGTAGAGCTCGACCAGCCCCGACTCCCCCGCCACGGGAGCCAGCCGTTCGTCGACGTCCTGCCCGCCGAGGTCCAGCCAGCCGCCCCAGCCGCCCTTCACCTTCTGGTTGCGCAGGCTCACCCCGCCGCCCGCGTTCCGGACGAAGACGTAGCCGCGGCCCGCGCCGTCGACGGCCACGGCCGGCGGTCCGGTCCGGTCGCCCTTCTTGTCCGGGTGCCCGATGGGCACCCAGTCCAGGGGCGCCAGCAGGGGCCGGAAGTGCGTGGTGTGCACCAGCCCCGACTCCCCCGGGACGGTGGGCCGCCAGGCCGCCAGGTGGGCGTAGCGGTCGGCGCCCTGTCCGACCGCCGGGCCCGGGTGCAGCTTCTGGGTGCCGCCGACGGTGCGCGGGGTGTCCTCCCAGGGGCCGCCGGGGCCGCGTTCCGCCCGGCACAGGACGGCTTCGCCGGAGGGCAGGTAGACGGTGAGGCGGCCGTCACGGCCGCGCAGGAGCCAGTCGCCGTTCACCAGTTCACTTTATGCGGGCCCAGCGGCCCGGCGCGGCCCGCCCCCGCCGCGGCCGGGCCCGCGCCGTGCGACCCTGGCCGCATGAACGTCCCGGAGCCCGTCCTCGTCGTGGTCGACGCCGCGAATGTCGTCGGATCGGTGCCGGACGGGTGGTGGCGGGACCGGCGCGGGGCCGCGGAGCGGCTGCGGGACCGGCTGGCGGCGGACGGGGTGCCGGGGGTGCCGGGGCCCGTGGAGATCGTCCTCGTCGTGGAGGGGGCGGCCCGGGGCGTGGAGTCGGTGCCCGGGGTCCGGGTGTCGTCGGCGCCGGGCAGCGGGGACGACCACATCGTCGAGACGGTGGCGTCGGCCGGCGACCGGCCCGTCCTGGTGGTCACGGCGGACCGCGAGCTGCGCGGCCGGGTCGGCGCCCTGGGGGCACGGGTCGCCGGGCCGCGTACGGTGCGTCCGTAGCGGCCCGGCGCTGCTCCGGGGAAGGGGGTCAGGGCGTCGTGCCGCCGCCCGCGGCCGGCTGCTCCTGCGCCGCGGCGCCGCGCCCGAGGCGGCTGTGCCCTCGGCCGTAGGCGAAGTACACGAGGAAGCCGGCCGCCATCCAGATGCCGAAGCGGACCCACGTCTCGGCGGGCAGGTTGATCATCAGCCACAGGGAGGCGCAGACCGACAGGATCGGGATGACCGGGACCCACGGGGTGCGGAACGCCCGGGGCAGGTCGGGGCGGGTGCGGCGCAGGACGAGCACGCCGATGGCGACGACCACGAACGCGAACAGCGTGCCGATGTTCACCAGGGCGGCGAGTTCCGTCAGCGGCGTGAAGCCGGCCAGGACCGCGATGACCACACCGAGCAGGATGGTGGGCCGGTGTGGCGTCTTGAACTTGGGGTGGACGCGCGAGAAGAACCGCGGCAGCAGTCCGTCACGGCTCATCGCGAAGAACACCCGGGTCTGCCCGAGCAGCAGGATCATGCACACGGTGGTCAGGCCGACCGCGGCCCCGAAGCTGATGAAGCCCGCGTACCACGGGTGCCCGGTGGCCTTGAACGCGTCGGCCAGGGGCGCGTCCACCGACAGCCGGCTGTAGTGCTGCATGCCGGTGACCACGATCGAGACGAGCACGTACAGCGTCGTGCAGATCAGCAGGGAGCCGAGGATGCCGCGCGGCATGTCGCGCTGAGGGTTGCGCGTCTCCTCGGCGGCCGTGGCCACGACGTCGAACCCGATGAAGGCGAAGAACACCACCGAGGCCGCGGTGAAGATGCCCATCACGCCGAAGTTGGACGGCGCCCAGCCGAACATCAGCTGGATCAGCGGCGAGTCCAGGCTCGACCCGGCCTCCACCGGCTTCTCCTTCGGGATGAACGGGTCGTAGTTCTCGCCCTTGATGAGGAACGCCCCCGCGATGATCACGACGAGCACGACCGTCACCTTGATGGCGACGACCAGCGAGGTGATCCGCGCGGACAGCTTCATGCCGAGGACCAGGATGACCGTGAGGACCAGGACGAGCGCGGCGGCGAGGATGTCGAAGCCGAAGACGTCCGAGCCCTCCCGGCTGCCCAGGGCGGCCGGCATCTCCCACCCGGCGTTGTCCATGAGCGACTGGATGTACCCGGACCAGCCGACGGCCACCACCGCCGTCCCGAGCGCGAACTCCAGGACCAGGTCCCAGCCGATGATCCAGGCGGGCAGTTCCCCGAGGGAGGCGTACGAGAACGTGTAGGCGGACCCGGCGACCGGGACCGTGGAGGCGAACTCGGCGTAACAGAGCGCGGCCAGCGCACAGGCGACGCCGGCCGCGACGAACGCCAGGGCCACCGCGGGCCCGGCGTTGTTCTTCGCGACGGTGCCGGTGAGGACGAAGATGCCGGTGCCGATGATCACACCGACGCCGAAGACGGTCAGATCCAGCGCGGACAAGGACTTCTTGAGCGCGTGCTCTGGCTCCTCGGTATCGAGGATGGACTGCTCGACCTTCTTCGTCCGGAAGAGGGTGCTGCTCACGGGGTACCTCCCACGCTTGTCGTCCTCGACATGATCGAGAGGGGGCACCGTCCGTATGCCCCGACAGCGTCGGATTCACGCCAATGGGCCGGTTTCACCACCCTCGACGGGGGTGTAACCGGCCCATTCAGCGGTACCGGGGTGGGCGTCAGTCGCGCGCGGGCTCCACGGAGTCGACCGTGGACCGCTCGTAGCGTCCGTCCAGCTTCGCGACCAGGCCGGTCACCTGCCGGGCGATGTCCGGCGCGGTCAGGCCGATCTCGGCGAGCACCTCGGCGCGGGAGGCGTGGTCGAGGAAGCGCGGCGGGATGCCGAAGTCGCGCAGCGGCACGTCGACGCCCGCGTCGCGCAGCGCCTGGGCGATGGCCGAACCGACGCCGCCCACCCGGCTGTTGTCCTCGACGGTGACGACCACGCGGTGGCCCTCGGCGAGCGGGGCCATGGCCTCGTCGACCGGTTTGACCCAGCGCGGGTCGACGACGGTCGTGGAGATGCCCTGCTTGTCGAGCAGGCCGGCGACCTCCAGGCACATCGGGGCGAGGGCGCCGACGGAGACCAGCAGCACGTCGGGCCGCTCGGTGCCGGGCTCGCGCAGCACGTCCATGCCGCCGACGCGGCGCACGGCCGGTACGGCGGGGCCGACGGCGCCCTTGGAGAAGCGGACCACGGTCGGCGCGTCGTCGACCGCGACGGCCTCGCGCAGCTGGGCGCGGACCTGGTCGGCGTCGCGCGGCGCGGCCAGCCGCAGCCCGGGGACGACCTGGAGGATCGACATGTCCCACATGCCGTTGTGGGACGCGCCGTCGGTGCCGGTGATCCCGGCCCGGTCGAGCACGAAGGTGACGCCGCACTTGTGCAGGGCCACGTCCATCAGCACCTGGTCGAAGGCGCGGTTGAGGAAGGTGGCGTACACGGCGAACACCGGGTGCACGCCGCCCGTGGCCAGTCCGGCGGCGGAGACGGCGCCGTGCTGCTCGGCGATGCCGACGTCGTAGACCCGCTCGGGGAAGCGCTTGGCGAACTTGTCCAGGCCCACCGGCTGGAGCATGGCGGCCGTGATCGCGACGATGTCCTCGCGCTCCTCGCCGAGCCTGACCATCTCCTCGCCGAAGACGGAGGTCCAGTCGGCGCCGGAGCTGGCGATCGGCAGGCCCGTGTCGGGGTGGATCTTGCCGACGGCGTGGAAGCGGTCCGCCTCGTCCTGGAGGGCGGGCTGGTAGCCGCGGCCCTTCTCGGTGAGGCAGTGCACGATGACGGGCCCGCCGAACCGCTTGGCCCGGGCGAGGGCGGACTCCAGGGCCTCGATGTCGTGGCCGTCGATCGGGCCGACGTACTTCAGGCCGAGGTCCTCGAACATGCCCTGCGGCGCGATGAAGTCCTTCAGGCCCTTCTTGGCGCCGTGCAGGGTGTCGTAGAGCGGCCGGCCGACGACCGGGGTGCGCTCCAGGACCTCCTTGGTGCGGGCCAGGAAGCGCTCGTAGCCGTCGGTGGTGCGCAGGGTCGCCAGGTGGTTGGCGAGGCCGCCGATGGTGGGCGCGTAGGAGCGCTCGTTGTCGTTGACGACGATGACGAGCGGGCGGTCCTTGGCGTCGGCGATGTTGTTCAGCGCCTCCCAGGCCATGCCGCCGGTCAGGGCGCCGTCGCCGATGACGGCCACGACGTGGTCGTCGCGCCGCATCAGCTGGTTGGCCTTGGCGATGCCGTCGGCCCAGCCGAGGACCGTCGAGGCGTGCGAGTTCTCGATGACGTCGTGCTCGGACTCGGCCTGGGAGGGGTAGCCGGACAGGCCGCCCTTCATCTTCAGCCTGGAGAAGTCCTGGCGGCCGGTGAGCAGCTTGTGGACGTAGGACTGGTGACCGGTGTCCCAGAGCACCTTGTCCCTGGGCGATTCGAAGACCCGGTGCAGGGCGATGGTGAGCTCCACCACGCCGAGGTTGGGGCCCAGGTGGCCGCCGGTCTTGGAGACCGCTTCGACAAGGAAGGTCCGGATCTCCTCCGCCAGCTGGTTCAGCTCCTCCAGGCTGAGCCGGTCCAGATCGCGCGGTCCCCTGATACGGGTCAGCAGCGGCACCCGTGCCTCCTTGCAGTAGAGCTGATCGAGCTGTTGCCGGGCGTGTCGAGTCTAATGTTCCGCCCTCGGGGGCCGTGCCGTGGCGGTGCGTCATACGTCACGCATTCGGCTCTACCCACCTTGCGCCGCGCCTACGACACGACTGTGCCCGGCACCTGCCGGTGCCGGGCACAGTGAGGGTGTTCCGCGCTACGCGCGACCCGCGGTCTTCTGCGTCTTGCGCGTCACCGCGTCGATGACGACCGTGGCGAGGAGCACACCGCCGGTGATCATGTACTGCACCGGGGAGGCGATGCCCTCCAGGGCGAGGCCGTACTGGATCGACACGATCACCAGCACACCGAGCAGCGCGTTCCACGTGCGGCCGCGGCCGCCGAAGAGGGACGTGCCGCCGATCACCGCGGCGGCGATCGCGTTCATCAGCAGGTCACCGCCGCCGGCGCCCTGGTTGGCCGCCGCGATCTTCGAGGCGATGAACAGACCGCCCACCGCGGCGAAGGTGCCGGAGATCGCGAAGACCGAGATACGGACCATCTCCACGTTGATGCCGGCCCGGCGCGAGGCCTCGACGCTGCCGCCGAGCGCGAACACCTTCCGGCCGTACGCCGTGCGCCGCAGCACGAAGTCCGTGACCAGCAGCACCACGATGAAGATCACCACGGCAAGGGGCAGGCCCTTGTACTGGTTGAAGACGATCGCGACGGCGAAGGCGAGGACCGCCAGCAGCGCCGTGCGCACGATGGTCTCGCTCAGCGGCCGGGACGGCACGCCCGCGGCCTCGCGGCGGCGGTTGCCGTAGAAGGAGCTGAGGAAGTACCCGGCGGTCACCACCGCGGCCAGCCCGTAGGCGGCGGCCACGTCGGAGAAGTAGTAGCTGGTCAGCTGGGCCACGACCCCGTCCGGGTCGAGGTTGATCGTGCCGTTGTCGCCCAGGATCTGGAGCATGAAGCCGTTCCAGAACAGCAGACCGGCCAGGGTGACGGCGAAGGCGGGGACGCCGACCTTCGCGAAGAAGAAGCCGTGCAGCACGCCGGCGACCGTGCCGGTGAGGATGGCCAGCACGAAGGCGAGCCACTCGTTCATGCCGTTGGTGACGTTGAGCACCGCGAAGCTGGCGCCCGCGACACCGGACACCGAGCCGACCGACAGGTCGATCTCGCCGAGCAGCAGCACGAACACGATGCCGACGGCGATCATGCCCGTGCCGACCATGGCGACGGACATGTCGGACAGGTTGCCCGCGGTGAGGAAGTTGGAGTTCAGGCTCGTGAAGATCAGCCAGATGATCGCCAGGCCGATGACGACCGGGATGGAACCCAGGTCACCGGACTTCATCTTCCGCTTGAACTCGGTGACGTAGCCGGCGAGGCCCTGCTCGCGCACCAGCAGCCGGGGGTCGACCACCGTGACGGCGGCCTTGGCCGCCTCGGGGTTCTCCACGACGTGTTCTTCCGGAGCCGCGGAGGTCTTGTCGATGCTCACTTGGAAACCTCCCCGTTCGTGCGCGCCGCACGGCGGGTCACGGCGTTGTCGGTGGCGCCGGTGATGGCGGAGATGATCTCTTCCTGCGAGGTCGACTTGACCTCGAACACGCCGTTGTTGCGCCCGAGGCGCAGCACGGCGACCTTGTCCGCCACGGCCTTGACGTCGGCCATGTTGTGGCTGATCAGGATCACGGCGTGGCCGCGTTCGCGCAGCCGCTCGACCAGGTCGAGGACCTGGGCGGTCTGCTCGACGCCGAGCGCGGCGGTGGGCTCGTCGAGGATGACCAGCTTGGGCTCCCCGAGCATGGACCGGGCGATGGCCACGGTCTGGCGCTGGCCGCCGGAGAGCGAGGCGATCGGGATGCGCACGCTGGGGATGCGGATCGACAGGGTGTCGAGGAGCTCGCGGGAGCGGCGCTCCATCTCCACCTCGTCCAGGACGCCGCGCTTGCGCAGCTCGCGGCCCAGGTAGAGGTTGCCGACGACGTCGATGTTGTCGCACAGCGCGAGGTCCTGGTAGACGGTCGCGATGCCCAGGTTCTGGGCGTCGTGCGGCTTGTTGATCTGGACGGACCTGCCGTCCCATTCGATGACGCCCTCATCGATGGGGTGCACGCCGGCGATCGTCTTGACCAGCGTGGACTTTCCGGCGCCGTTGTCGCCGACGAGGGCGACCACCTCACCGGCGTGGACCTCAAGCTCTACGTCGGTGAGCGCCTGTACGGCACCGAACCGCTTGGAGACCCCGCGCAACGCCAGCACGGGCGTAGCGGACACGTGAACCATCTCCTTCGCCGCCTGACCCGGCGGGAGGTTGTGCAGAAGTGTGGGAGGAGTGATCACTCCGGCGCCCCGCGGAGCTTGCGGGGCTGGTGTGGCGGGGCGCCGGAGGAACTCGGGGCAGCCGGTCCGTGGGAGTTGCGGGAGTCCGGGGGGACTCCTGTCGTCTTCACCGGACCTGGCGGCTGCTTACTTGAGACCGATCTTGTCGCAGGCGGACTTGTACTTGCCCGCGCAGATCTCGTTCACGGTGTAGATGCCGTCCTTGATGACGGTGTCCTTGATGTTGTCCTGGGTCAGCGAGACGACCGGGACCAGGACGGACGGGATGGCCTTGGTGGTCGGGCTGTCGACCTTGTCCTTGGCGATCGAGTCGAGCGACTTGCCCTGGGCGAGGGCGACGGCCATCTCGGCCGCGACGTTCGCCTCCTGCGGGTAGGGCTTGTAGACGCTCATGTACTGCTCACCGGTGACGATGCGCTGCACGCCGGAGAGCTCGGCGTCCTGGCCGGTGACGGGGATGTCGGCGATGCCCGCGGCCTTCAGGGCCGTGATGATGCCGCCCGCCATGCCGTCGTTGGCGGAGTAGACGCCGACGATCTTGTCCTTGCCGAGGGCGGAGATGGCGCCCTCCATGTTGGCGTTGGCGTTCTCCGGCTTCCACTCCTTGGTGTCGTACTCGCGGCCGATCTTCACCTTGCCGTCGAGCACGGAGTGCGCGCCCTTCTTGAACTGGGCGGCGTTCGGGTCGGTGGAGGACCCGTTCATCATGACGATCTGGCCGTCCTTGGCCTTGTCGCCCAGGGCCTTCAGCAGGGCCTCGCCCTGGGTCTTGCCGACGGTCTCGTTGTCGAACGAGGTGTAGGCGTCGATCGGGCCCTCGGCCAGGCGGTCGTAGGCGACGACCGGGATGCCGGCGTCCTTGGCCTTCTTCACCGAGCCGGCGATGGCCTTGGAGTCCACCGCGTCCACGATCAGCACGTCGACCTTGTTGGTCACCATCGTGTCGACCTGCTGGTTCTGGGTGCTGGCGTCCTGCTTGGCGTTGGCGTAGACGACCTCGCCCTTGCCGTTGGTGAGCTCCTTGACCTTCTTCTCGATGAGCGGCCGGTCGAACTTCTCGTAACGGGCGGTCGCGTTCTCGGGAAGGAGCAGACCGACCTTGATGTCGTCGCCCTTCTTGGCGGACCCCGCGGTGGAGTCGGCGTTGTCGCCGGACTCCTTGGCGCTGCCACAGGCAGCAAGCGAAACAGCCATCACACCGGCGGCCACAGCAACGGCGGCGCGACGCATACGCGTGTTCACTTCAGAAACCTCCCTGACGAGGCCGCGACGTTGCGGCCGAGGTGGCTGGAAGTCAACTCGGCCACACGTGCGACGTCAAGAAGTAAATCCTTAACGAGATGGCAACGGTGCCATCCGTTCTCTAAGTGAAGGCAGGGGTCACTGCCTTCAGCGGACCGGCGGCAGTGCCGTCCAAAAGGGTCGAATCACCCATCTCACTGAGGGCGAGAGCGAGCGCTCCGAGCACCTCCGCACGGCCGCCGAGAGCCCCGGGGAGAACGGACAACTGGCGCGCCGCACTGGGGATGGCGTAGCGGCCGACGGACTCCCGGATCGGCCCGAGCACCAGCTCACCGGCCTCGGCGAGATCACCGCCGAGGACCACCCGGCTCGGGTTCAGCAGGTTGCAGAGATTGGCCACTCCACTGCCGATGTGGCGGCCGACGTCGGCGATCACCCGACGGCAGCCCGGGTCCCCGTCCCGGGCGAGCCGCACGACGCCCTCCATGGTCAGATCGGTCCCGTGACTGGACTGGAGGAGCGGGAGCACGTAGCGCGCCGCCGCGAAGGTCTCCAGGCAGCCGCGGTTGCCGCAGCGGCAGACCGGGCCGGATTCGTCGAGTGTAATATGCCCGATTTCTCCGGCGGTGCCGCCGGGGCCGCGGTAGATCTTGCCGCTGATCACCAGGCCGGCGCCGACACCGCTGGCGACCTTGATGTACGCCAGGTCGCGGACGCCGCGGCCGCTGCCCCAGACCATCTCGCCGAGGGCGCCGAGGTTGGCGTCGTTGTCGACGTGGACGGGGACGCCGAGGCGGTCGCGGAGCTCCTCGGCGGGATTGGTGCCGGTCCAGCCCGGGAGGATGGCGGTCGAGCCGAGGGTGCCGGATTCGACGTCGATGGGGCCGGGGACGCCGAGGCCGATACCGGCGATCTTGGAGCGGTCGACACCGGTGGCTTCCACCAGGCGGCTGACCAGTTGTTCCGCGCGGTCGAAGCCCTGGGTCGACGAGGCGTCGACGTCGAGGGGCTCGGACTCCTCGGCCAGGACCTGGTGGGCGAGGTTGCCGATGGCGACGCGGAGGTGGGTGTGGCCGAAGTCGACGCCGATGACGATGCCGGCGTCGCCGCTGAGCGACACGCTGCGGGCGCGGCGGCCGCCGGCGGAGGTCGGGGTGACCTCGACCGTGCCGCCGTCCTTCAACTCCCGGACGATGTTGGAGACCGTCGCCGCGGACAGGCCCGTGGTCCGCGCGATCTCGGCCTGGGTGAGCGAACCCGCCAGGCGCACGGCTCGTACGACCCGCTCCAGGTTGGCTCGGTGCAGCGACGACTGCGACCCCGGAGTCTCCACGACGACCTCCTGCGCACGGGGCCGCATCGATGAGGCCCCGTCTATGTCCAACTAGTGAACTCTAAGCTGAGCCGTTCGGGTTGCCTCCCGTCAAGAGGTTGAACTGATTCCGGGGTGTGCGCGGGTCGTCGCGGAGCGCTATGTGGGGGTACGCGCTTTCTGCCTCCGGCGGCCTGCGCGGGGGGCGCGTGCTTGCGCCTGACGGTGGGGGTGGGTCGGGGCCGCGCCGGGGGTGTCCGTCCTCGGAACGGCGCGATGGGGTTGCGTGCCGGCTGACTGTCCGTTGACGCGCCAACCGCTGCGGGCGGACACCCCCCGGCACGGCCCCTTCCGTGCGTCGGCGGCCGCGGGTGCGTCGTGGGTGCGGGCGGACCCCGGCACCTCCCCTTGCGCGCGTCGGCGGCTGCCGGTCCGCCCCGCTCCGCCGGGTCGCGGACCCACCCGGCCTCGGCCTCGGCCGGCCCGGGCTACTTCAACGCCCCCGCCGTCAGCCCCTGCACCACCTGCCGCTGGAAGATGATGTACGCGGCGAGGACCGGCAGCATCGCCATGACCAGGCCCGCGAAGAGGCCCGACCAGTCGCCCTTGTAGCCCTGGCTCACCGCCAGCTGGACGAGGCCCTGCGTGAGGACCCGCTTGTCGGGGTCGGTGTTCAGGACCGTGGGCAGCATGTACTGGTTCCACTGGCCCAGGAAGTTGAAGATGCCCACGCTGATCAGGCCCGGCTTGGCCATGGGCAGCATGATCTGGAAGAACGTGCGGCTGTGGGAGGCGCCGTCGACGAAGGCCGCCTCGGCGATCGAGGTGGGGAGGGTGCGGAAGAACGCCGTCAGGAAGAAGACCGTGAACGGCAGCGAGTACGCGATGTAGACCAGGATCAGGCCGTGGATGGTGTTGAGCAGGCCCATGTTGTTCACGACGTAGAACAGCGGGACCAGGGCCAGCATGATCGGGAAGCTCATGCCGCCGATGAACAGGTAGTAGATGAAGCGGTTGCCCGGGAAGTCGAAGCGGGCCAGGACGTACGCCGCCATCGAACCGAGGACGAGCGTACCGATGAGCGAACCGCCCACCACGAGGACCGTGTTGAGGAAGTAGTCGCTCATGTTGGCCTGGGTCCACGCCCGCGACCAGTTGTCGAAGTGCAGCGAGTCCGGGAGCGACCAGGGCGAGCTGAAGATGGAGCGGTCGTCCTTGAAGGACGTCATGACCGCCCAGAGCAGCGGCATGACCACCATGATCGCCCAGATGACCAGGACGCCGTGGGAGAAGACGTTGAGGACCGTGCCCTCTTTCTTCTCCTTGGGCGGTGCCGCCGGGGGCAGGTCCTCCTTGGTGAGGACGGCACCGGACTCGGCCGGGAGCGGAGCGGGGGTTTCGGTCGTCTTCATCAGTACTCCAGCCGCTCGCGACGGCCCAGCCGCATCACCACGGCGGCGAAGGCCAGCGTGACGACGAGCAGGGCGACACCGATGGTGGTGGCGTAGGCGGCCTGCCCGTCCCGGAACGCCTTCTGGTACACGTACAGGACCATGACGGTGGTCGAGTAGTCGGGGCCGCCCGGCCCGGTCGTCATGATCTGCACGACCGCGAACGACTCGGCGCCGAGGGCGAGGATGCCCATGTAGACCCAGCCGGACTGCACCGTGTCCCAGAGCAGGGGCAGGGTGATCCGGAAGAACGTGGTGAAGCGGCTCGCGCCGTCCAGCAGGGCCGCCTCGTACATCTCCCCGGGGATGGAGGCCATGCCGGCGGAGAAGAGGACCACGAAGAAGCCGACCGTGGACCAGACGAGGACCGCCATCACGGCCCACAGGGCCAGGTCGGGGTCGCCCAGCCACAGGGGCTGGACGCCGTCGAGACCGATGCCGCGCAGGACCGAGTTGATCGCGCCGCTGTCCGGGTTGTACGCGAACGCGAACAGCAGCGCGACGATGGCGATCGAGAGGACCTGCGGGAAGAAGTAGACGATCTTGTAGAAGGAGGAGCCGCGGACGCCGGTGACGACCGGGCCGTTCCTTCTCTTTCTGCCGCCCACGTTGATCATGAAGGCGAAGAACAGCGCGAGGCCGATCGTCACCACCGGCAGCAGGAGGGCGAACAGCAGGCTGTGCTGCAACGACTTCCAGAAGATGTCGTCGTCCAGCATCCGGCTGTAGTTGTCGAAACCGACCATTTCGAATTCGGGGCTGAGGCCGGTCCAGTCCGTGAACGAGTAATAGATGGACTGGATGAACGGCCAGACCACGAAGAGCGCGTACAGTCCCAGGGGCAGCGCGAGGAAGCCCACGATGAACCGGTACTTGCCGTGCTGCATCGCCACTCCGGTGCCGTTGCGGAAATTGGGTTTCCGGTGCCGTTACTGGTGCTTGTAGTGCTTGATGGAGTCGTCCTTGGCGGCCTCGTCGGCGAAGCCCTGGATTTTCTTGATGGCCTCGGCCGGGGTGAGGCGGCCGGCCATCATCTCGCCGAGGCCGGAGACGCCGATCTTCTCCTTCTGCAACTGCACGTACCAGTCCTGCAGACGGGGGTTCACCACGTTCTCGCCGGCCTTCTCCAGCGCCGCGACACCGGACTTGAGGCCGGGGGTGAGGGGGATGCCGTCGGTGCCGCCGTTGTAGGCGGTCAGCGACTTCACCTTGCTGGTGAAGTTCTTGGAGGAGGCCTCGCTGAGCATGATGCGCAGCTGCTCCATGCCGCCGGGGGCGTTCTTCGCCTTGGCCGGGACGATGAAGGGCTCGCCGCCGGACGCCCAGATCGTGCCGAAGGGCATCTTGTCCGAGGAGTCCAGGCCGGTGGGCGCGGAGACGGCCAGGTCGAAGTCCTTGGGGATGACGTTCGCGGACTCGTTCTCCACCCAGGAGCCGTTCGGGATGAACAGCGCCTTGCCCTCGGCCCAGGCGGTCTGCGACTGGATGTGGTCCAGGCCCGGGGTGCCCTTGAGGACGTAACCCTTCTTGTACAGCTCGTAGTAGGCCTCGAAGCAGGCCTTGACGGCCGGGTGCTTCCAGGCGTTCGGCTCCAGGTTGTCGATGGCGTCGAGGACCTCGCGGCCGCCGACCTTGCCGATCATCGGGTAGAGCGAGAAGGGGATGTAGTACGGGTACTTGCCCGCGTACGTCCAGCCCGCCATGCCCTTCTTCTTGGCCTTGGCGCAGACGGCGAGCATCTGGTCCCAGGTCTCCGGGTACTGCTCGTCGAGCGAGTCCAGGGCCTTCTGCGAGTACCAGACGCCGTACACCGTGTAGGCGTAGTACAGGATCCAGACCTTGTCGCCGTCGAACTGGCCCATCTCCACGATGCCGGGGCGCAGCGTGTCGCGGACCTTCTTGCCCGGGTCGTCGTAGGAGGGCGCGTCCAGCAGCGGGGTGAGGTCGGTGAGCTGGTTCTTGCCGACCAGGACGCCCATGTCCATCTGCTCGGCGCCGGAGTTGTCGATGAGGTCCGGCGGGGTGCCCTGGTTGAAGCGGGGCTGGAGCGTGGACTGGATCTTCTGGGTGGCGGAGAACTTCACCGTGGCCTTGGGGAAGTTCTTCTCGTAGATCTTCACGGCGTCCTCGGCGTACTCCTTGCCGAAACCGCCGTCGAACAGGACGAATTCCATGCCGGCCGTGTCGTTGACGGCGAGCGGGTTCTTCGCGGTCTTCTTGCCGGCCTTGGCCTTGTCCCCGCTGTCGTCGCCGCCGCTGCTGGCGCAGGCGGACAGGAAGCTCATGGTGGGGACGGAGATCAGCCCGAGCGCGGCGGACCTTTTGATCAGGTTTCGGCGGCCGACACCCTCGGTGCCGTGGTGCTCGGCGGAAGTGGATCCCATGCTCAAGTCCTCGCCTTCTCCAGGACTCAGGCGGTGAACCGGATCCTTGCCGGCACCGCGATCGGGTCAAGCTGGGTCGTGCAGGAAAGTGCGGGTGGTGATGTGAGGAAGGGGTGAATCGCCCGACAGGTATAGTCCACTTCCCGCCAGCGGATCAAGATCGAACACAAGGTTGGCCACGGGTCTTATCCGAGTTGAGACCTCGCGGAAGTATGAGCGGCCTGTGTGTTTCACGACGGAAAAATCCCGGTCGTCGCCCCCGAATGCCACAGGCAACACCCTTGACACATGATGGCACTTGAGCAACTACTGGTCCTTGCGCATCGAAGGTGACAACGTTGTCCACTGCGCAGGGAGGGTACCCGTTGATGCAGCGGAAAGCTCGGTACAGATGGGGTTCGGCGGTCGTGTCGGCGACCGCCTTCGCATTGGCCCTGAGTTCGCAGGGCGTTGCGGTCGCACTGCCCCAGGCCCCGGAGAGACCCGATCGGGGGTTCACGTCCTCCTTCGAGGCGGACGACCCGCTTCCGGACTGGCTGAACACCGTCGACACCGGCCCCGGCGGCGAGAAGCGCGCCTCGGGCGTCGACGGCGGCTACAGCAGCGGCATACCGGGCAATGTGACCGACCAGGTCACGGACGTCCGGGCCAGTGCCGAGAACACGGGCGGCGGCGAGGTGAAGGAGAACCTCGTCGACGGCGAACCGAGCACCAAGTGGCTCGCCTTCGAACCCACCGGCTGGGTGGAGTTCGACCTGGACAAACCCGTCAAACTGGCGCGTTATGCGCTGACGTCGGCCAATGACGCCAAGGAGCGCGACCCGAAGGACTGGACCCTGAAGGGCTCGGCCGACGGCAAGGAGTGGACGACGCTCGACTCCCGCTCCGGGGAGTCCTTCCCTGAGCGGTTCCAGACGAAGACGTACGACCTGGCCGAGCCCGCCGAGTACCGGCACTTCCGGCTGGAGGTCACCCGGAACAGCGGCGCCGGCATCCTGCAGCTCGCCGACCTCCAGCTGTCCACGGGCGGCAGTGAGGGGCCGGTCCCGCCCGAGATGCTCTCCCTGGTCGACCGCGGCCCGAGCGGCTCCCCGACCGCCAAGGCGGGCGCCGGGTTCACGGGCAAGCGGGCGCTGCGCTACGCCGGCCGGCACACCGCCGAGGGGCGGGCGTACTCGTACAACAAGGTCTTCGACGTGAACGTGGCCGTCGGCCGGAACACGCAGCTGTCGTACCGGATCTTCCCGTCGATGGCCGACGGCGACCTCGACTACGACGCCACCAACGTCTCCGTCGACCTGGCCTTCACCGACGGCACCCACCTGAGCGAGCTGCGCGCCACCGACCAGCACGGCTTCCCGCTGACCCCGCGGGGGCAGGGCGCCTCGAAGATCCTCTACGTCAACCAGTGGAACAACGTGGCCTCGCGGATCGGCTCGGTCGCGGCCGGGAAGACCGTGGACCGGATCCTGGTGGCCTACGACTCCCCCAAGGGCCCCGCCAAGTTCCGCGGCTGGCTGGACGACGTGAGCATCGCCTCCGTCGCGCCCGAGCGGCCGAAGGCGCACCTGTCGGACTACGCGGTGACGACCCGCGGCACCAACTCCAGCGGCGGTTTCTCGCGGGGCAACAACTTCCCGGCGACGGCGGTTCCGCACGGCTTCAACTTCTGGACGCCGGTGACCAACGCCGGTTCGCTGAGCTGGCTGTACGACTACGCGCGGGCCAACAACGCGGACAACCTGCCGACGATCCAGGCGTTCAGCGCCAGCCACGAGCCGAGCCCCTGGATGGGCGACCGGCAGACCTTCCAGGTGATGCCGTCGGTGGCCGCCGGGACCCCGGAGTACGGGCGGGAGGCGCGGGAGCTGGCCTTCCGGCACGAGAACGAGGTCGCGCGGCCCTACTACTACGGGGTGCGGTTCGAGAACGGGCTGAAGGCCGAGATGGCGCCGACGGACCACGCGGCGGCCCTGCGCTTCACCTACCCCGGTGACGACGCGAGCGTCCTCTTCGACAACGTCACCGACCAGGCGGGGCTGACCCTCGACAAGGAGAACGGGATCGTCACCGGCTACTCGGACGTGAAGTCCGGGCTGTCGACCGGCGCGACCCGGCTGTTCGTCTACGGCGAGTTCGACAAGCCGGTGACCGAGGGGGACTCCAGCGGCGTCAAGGGCTACCTGCGCTTCAAGGCCGACGACCGGACCGTCACCCTGCGCCTGGCGACCTCGCTCATCAGCGTCGACCAGGCCAAGGACAACCTGCGCCAGGAGATCCCCGAGGGCCGGTCCTTCGAGGCGGTCAAGAAGAGCGCCCAGCGCCAGTGGGACCGGCTGCTCGGCAAGGTCGAGGTGGAGGGCGCGACCCCCGACCAGCTGACGACGCTCTACTCCAGCCTGTACCGGCTGTACCTGTACCCGAACTCCGGCTTCGAGAAGGTCGGCGGCAAGTACCAGTACGCCTCGCCGTTCTCCCGCATGCCGAACCCGGACACCCCGACGCACACCGGCGCGAAGATCGTCGACGGCAAGGTGTACGTCAACAACGGCTTCTGGGACACCTACCGGACGACCTGGCCCGCCTACTCGTTCCTGACGCCCTCTCAGGCCGGGGAACTGGTCGACGGGTTCGTGCAGCAGTACAAGGACGGCGGCTGGACGTCGCGCTGGTCCTCCCCCGGTTACGCGGACCTGATGACCGGCACCTCCTCGGACGTGGCGTTCGCGGACGCGTACGTCAAGGGCGTCGACTTCGACGCGAAGGCGGCGTACGACGCGGCCGTGAAGAACGCGACGGTCGTCCCGCCGAACTCGGGCGTCGGCCGCAAGGGCATGACCACCTCCCCCTTCCTCGGCTACACGAGCACCGAGACCCACGAGGGCCTGTCCTGGGCGCTGGAGGGCTACCTCAACGACTACGGCATCTCCCGCATGGGACGGAAGCTGTACGAAGAGACCGGGGAGCGGCGCTACAAGGAGGAGTCGGAGTACTTCCTGGACCGGGCCCGCGACTACGTGAACCTCTTCGACGACAAGGCCGGGTTCTTCCAGGGCCGCGACGCGAAGGGCGACTGGCGGGTCGAGTCCGCGAAGTACGACCCGCGGGTGTGGGGCCACGACTACACCGAGACCAACGGCTGGGGCTACGCCTTCACCGCCCCGCAGGACAGCCGGGGCCTGGCCAACCTGTACGGCGGGCGCAAGGGCCTCGCCGACAAGCTGGACGAGTACCTGTCCACCCCCGAGACGGCCTCCCCGGAGTTCGTCGGCTCCTACGGCGGTGTCATCCACGAGATGACCGAGGCGCGGGACGTGCGGATGGGCATGTACGGGCACTCCAACCAGGTCGCCCACCACGCGCTGTACATGTACGACGCGGCCGGGCAGCCCTGGAAGACGCAGAAGAACGTCCGCGAGGTGCTGTCCCGGCTGTACACCGGCAGCGAGATCGGGCAGGGCTACCACGGCGACGAGGACAACGGCGAGCAGTCGGCCTGGTACCTGTTCTCCGCGCTCGGCTTCTACCCGCTGGTGATGGGCAGCGGCGAGTACGCGATCGGCTCGCCCCTGTTCACGAAGGCCACCGTGCACCTGGAGAACGGGCGCGAGCTGGTGGTGAAGGCGCCGCGCAACAGCGCCAGGAACGTCTACGTGCAGGGGCTGAAGGTCAACGGCCGCACCTGGTCGAAGACCTCGCTGCCGCACTCCGTGGTCGCCAAGGGCGGTGTCCTGGAGTTCGACATGGGTCCGAGGCCGTCGTCGTGGGGCACGGGCAAGGACGCCGCGCCCGTGTCGATCACCCAGGACGACGAGGTGCCGGCACCCCGCGCGGACCTGCTGAAGCGTGAGGGCGCCCTGTTCGACGACACCTCGGCGACGGACGCCACGGTGACGTCCGTGGACCTGCCGGTCCGCGAGGGCGCGAAGGCCGTCCAGTACACCCTGACGTCGTCGGCGGACCGGGCGAAGGCACCGGCCGGCTGGACGCTCCAGGGCTCCTCGGACGGCGAGACCTGGCGGACGCTCGACGAGCGCTCCGGAGAGGCCTTCGCCTGGGACCGGCAGACGCGCGCGTTCTCGGTGAAGTCACCGGGTACGTACGAGAGGTACCGCCTGGTCCTCGACGGCGAGGCGACCCTGGCGGAGGTGGAACTGCTGGGCTGAGCAACTGCGTTGGGGGTCTCGTGCCGCTTCCCGTGCCCGTCCTGCCCGAGGGTGTCGACCCGGCCTGGCTGCCGCCCGCCGCCTTCCGGGCGATCGGTGGCCGCCGGACCCTGATCCACGGATCGGGTCCGCTGGTGGAGACGGTGCACGGGGAGGTGGCCGAGGCCTGCCGGCGGTTCGGGGGCCGGGTCGAGCGCGGCGCGCCGGACGGCGGCGCGTACGACCTGGTCCTCGCCCTCCGCGCCGACGACGGGCCCGGTGACGGGGGCCCCGGCGACGAGGGCCCCGGCGACGAGGGCTTCTCCTGCGTCCGCGAGGGCGGCACGACGGCCGTCACGGCGTCCGGCGGGCGCGGGCTGCTGTACGGCCTCTTCCACGTCGTACGGCTCGGCGAGGACGCCTTCCGCGGGGAGCGGGTCCGGGAGGTCCACCGCCCGGCGCTCGCCCTGCGCATGCTCGACCACTGGGACAACGTGGCCGTGCACCCGGTGATGGGCCAGGTGGAGCGCGGGTACGCCGGCGGTTCGCTGTTCTGGGACGACGGGCGGGCGCGCGGCGACCTGGAGCGGGTGCGGGCCTACGGCAGGCTGCTCGCGGCGTGCGGGATCAACGCCGTCGCCGTCAACAACGTGAACGTGCACGCCACCGAGGCGCGGCTGCTCACCGACCGGATCGGTGAAGTGGCCGGAATCGCCGACGCGTTGCGCCCGTACGGCATCCGCACCCACCTCTCGGTCTCCTTCGCCGCGCCGGTCCTGCTCGGCGGGCTGTCCACGGCCGATCCGCTGGACGCGACGGTGCGCGGCTGGTGGGCAGGGGCGACGCGGCGGGTGTACGAGGCCATCCCCGACTTCGGCGGGTACGTGGTCAAGGCGGACTCGGAGGGCCAGCCGGGCCCGTTCGCGTACGGCCGCAGCCACGCCGACGGGGCGAACCTGCTGGCGGCGGCGCTGGAGCCGTTCGGCGGCACGGTGCACTGGCGGGCCTTCGTCTACGACCACCGCCAGGACTGGCGGGACCGGACGACCGACCGGGCCCGGGCCGCGTACGACCACTTCGTGCCGCTGGACGGCGCGTTCGCGGCGAACGCCGTGCTCCAGGTGAAGCACGGGCCGATGGACTTCCAGGTGCGCGAGCCGGTGTCGCCGCTGATCGGGGCCGTCCCCCGCACGCGGCTGGCGGTGGAACTCCAGGCCACCCAGGAGTACACCGGGCAGCAGCGGCACGTCTGCTGGCTGGGACCGATGTGGAGCGAGGTGCTGCGCTTCCGGCCCGCGCCCGGTGCGACGGTCGGTGAGGTGGCCCGGGGCGGGCTCGTGGCCGTGTCGAACGCCGGGGACGACCCCTTCTGGACCGGGCATCCGCTGGCCCAGGTGAACCTCTACACCTTCGGGCGGCTCGCCTGGCGGCCGGACGCCGAGCCGCGCGAGGTGCTCGACGAGTGGATCGCGCTCACCTTCCCCGGCGCCCCGGCACGGCTGTCCGACGGGCTGCACGCGGTGCTCGACGGCTCCTGGCGCACGTACGAGAAGTACACCGCCCCGCTCGGGGTGGGCTTCATGGTGCAGCCCGGGCACCACTACGGGCCGAGTGTCGACGGCTACGAGTACAGCCCCTGGGGCACCTACCACTTCGCCGACCGGGACGGCGTCGGCGTGGACCGCAGCGTGGCGACCGGCACCGGGTACGCCGGGCAGTACGGCAAGCCCTGGTCCGAGCTGTACGAGTCGCCGGGCACCTGCCCCGACGAGCTGCTGCTGTTCTTCCACCACGTGCCGTACGGACATGTGCTGACCAGCGGGAGGACGGTCATCCAGCACATCTACGACACGCACTTCGAGGGCGTCGAGGAGGTGGTGGCGGCCCGCCGGGTGTGGGCGGGCCTCGGGGACCTGGTCGGGCCGGAGCGGCACGCGCGGGTCGCGGAGCTGTACGAGGAACAGCTGCGCGGCGCCCGGGAGTGGCGGGATCAGATCAACAGCTACTTCTTCCGCAAGTCCGGGGTGCCGGACGCGCGGGGGCGGCGGATCCACTGAAGGACGGCGCCGCCCCGGGGCCCTCGACGCCGGTTGGCCTCGGGGGGCGGGGCGCGCTCATGCGGTGAACTCCTCCCGGGTCTCGGCGATCACCGTGCGGCTGCCGTGCAGCAGGGACAGCAGCAGCGGCGCGGCCAGGAGGGCGGGCAGGGCCTCGGTCAGCAGGGCGGTCAGCGCGGCGGTCAGGACGAGCAGGGAGGCGGCCGCGAGGGTGGCCCGGCCGTGCCGGAGCAGGAAGTACGCGGCGAGACGGGCGGTGTCCCGGGCGCGGAAGGCGAAGAGCGAGGTGAGGACGAGGGCGTGCGCGCCCCACAGCAGGGAGCCGGTGCCGATCCCCGCCAGCAGGACCGCCCACCAGCCGGGCAGGCCCGTGGCGGCGAAGTGGGTGAGGGTGAAGGCGATGACCGTGAGCCAGGCCAGCAGGGGTGTCCAGAGGGCCAGCACCGGTCGGGCGTTGAGGCGCCAGCCGCGCAGGAAGGCGCGGGCCGGGTGGAGTTCGGTGAGGTCGCGGCTGCGGTGGTGCAGGGCGTAGAGCGCGGCGGACAGGGCCGGGCCGAGCGGCAGCAGGCACAGCGCCGCGAGGGGCAGGTTGGCGGGGTCGGGCCCGAGCAGCAGCAGTCCGGCCAGGCCCGGGGAGGCGGAGAGCAGCAGCAGCGCCTCGACGGTGAGGAGGGTGTGCACGAGGGCGGAGGCGCGGGAGAGGGCTCCGGTGCCGAAGCCGGAGGTCCGCACGGTGCTCATCCCGCCGCCTCCCCGCGCGTCACCCGTTCTCCTTGGCGAACCGCTCGTACGCCTTGTTGTGCAGGTCGACGAGCTGCTGCATGTTCTTCGACTTCAGTTCGGCGACGTAGGCGTCCCATTCGGACAGCGGGCGCTTGCCGAGGACGAACTTCAGGGTGTTCTGGATGACGGTGTCCTTCAGCGGGGTGTCCCAGAGGGTGGCCTGCTCCTGCTCGAAGGAGCGCAGCGGGTGGGCCGGGTCGACGGGCAGCTGCCGGCGCTGGGCCATGGCGTCCTGGAACTTCTTCTCGTCCGGGCCGAAGGAGGAGGAGACCAGCTCCCAGCTGCCGCCGTAGGTGAAGACGCCGTTGAAGAAGCCGTAGTCCTTCTGGAGGTCCTTGCCGGCGTCCGGGTCCGAGCCCATCAGGGAGATGCCCGGCTTCAGCCTGGGCCGGCCGCCGGACTCGGTGTAGGTGACGCCCTCGACGCCCCACTTGCAGAACTTCTGGCCCTCGTCGGAGTACCAGAGCCAGTCGAGGAACTGCATCATCGCGACGAAGCTGTCGCTCTTGCGCGCCTTGCCGGAGACCATGACGCCGTTCTCCAGGCGGGTGCCGCCGAGCACCACCGGGCCGGCCGGGCCGAGCGGCACCGGGATCATCTCGATCGTCGCGCCCTCGACCTGCTTGCGCAGGTTGTAGCGGTAGTTCTGCACCAGCTCCTGCGGGTTGGCGCTCATCGCGAAGCACTTCTCGGCGAGGAGCTTCTGCACCGCCTGGTCGTCGGTCTGGCTGAAGCTCTCGGGGTCCATGAGCTTATCGGCGACGAGTGAGCGCAGGTACTCGACCATGGCGCGGTAGCCGTCCTGGGCGCCGGTGAAGACGAATTCGCGTGCCGTGTGGTCGAAGCTGATGTTGTCGTAGCCCCATCCGGCCCGGACGCCGAAGGCCTGGCCGAGGTAGCCGAACAGGGCGCCGCAGGGGAACGGGGTGTTGGTGCTCCAGCGGTCGGAGAGGGGGTACCTGCCGGGGTACTCCTCCTTGAGCGCCGTGAGGACGTCGCGCACCTCGTCCCAGGTGGTGGGCAGGCTGAGGCCGTGCCGGTCCAGGACGTCCGTGCGGAAGGACAGGGAGTAGGTGGCCTTGGCCTTCTCGTGCAGGCCCGGCAGCAGGTAGTACTTCCCGTCGGACTGGCGGATCGAGTCCAGTTCGGGCTCCAGCTTCCACTTGCGGACCTTGTCGCGGAAGTTGGGCATCAGGTGGACGTAGTCGCTGACGGGGAGGATGGCGCCGGAGGAGACGAAGGCCACCTCGGACGGGTGGTACGTCTTGGGGATCAGGAACGGGGCGTCCCCGGCCCCGATGAGCACGCTGCGCTTCTTCTCGTAGTCGGCCAGCGGGACGTCGACGGGCTCCAGGGTCACGCCGGTGCGCCGGGTGAGCTCCTTCCAGAACAGCCAGGAGCTCTTCATCGGGTAGACCGGGTTGTTGTTGTGCAGCACCGAGAAGGACAGCGGTTTCGCCGCCTTGAACCGCTGACCGGCGCGGTAGTTCTTCATCGCCCCGTTCTGCTTCTTCGACAGGTCCTTTCCGTCCCCGCCGTCGTCGCCGCTGCCGCAGCCGGTGACCGTGGCGAGACCGACGAAGGCGGCTGCGGCGAGTATCTGGCGCCGTGACAACTGTCCTGCGTTCTGCACGGGGACTCCTTTGTTCCGTAAGCGAGTTGGGGAGGCGGCGTCAGCCCTTGACCGCGCCGAGCATCACGCCCGAGACGAAGTAGCGCTGGACGAACGGGTACACGCAGAGGATCGGCAGGGCGGTGAGCACGATGGTGACCGACTGGATGTTGGCGCCGACCTGGCTGAGCTGCTCGGCGCCCGCGCCCGCGTTGCCGCCGCCGGTGGCGCCCTGGATGAGGTTGCGCAGGTAGACCGTGACCGGCATCAGCTCGGTCCGGTCCATGTAGAGGAACGCGCTGAACCAGGAGTTCCAGAAGGACACCGAGTAGAAGAGCACCATCGTCGCCACGACCGCCTTGGACAGCGGCAGCACGATCCTGAGCAGGGTGCCGTAGGTGCTCAGGCCGTCGATCTGCGCGGCCTCCTCCAGTTCCGTCGGCAGGTTCTCGAAGAACGCCTTCATCACCAGCAGGTTGAACACGCTGATCGCGTTCGGCAGGGCGATCGCCCACACGCTGTTCTTCAGCCCGAGGCTGGTGACCAGGATGTAGTTCGGGATGAGGCCGCCGGTGAAGAACATGGTGAACACGGCGACGCCGACGAGGAAGCCGCGGCCCCTGAGCTGCTTCTTCGACAGCACGTAGGCGTAACACGTGGTCAGCACCATCGCCACGGCCGTCGCCACGACCGTGTAGAGCACGGTGTTGCCGTAGTTCCGCCAGAACATCGCGTCCTGGAACACGATCCGGTACGTGGTGAGGTTGAAGCCCTTGGGCAGCAGGGTCACCTCGCCGGCCCGGATCTGCCGCTCCCCGCTGAAGGAGCGCGCCAGGATGTTGACGAAGGGGTAGAGGGTCACCAGCACCACGAGGGTGAGCACCACCGCGTTGACGCCCTGGAAGACCCGGTAGGAGCGGCTCGGCCTCACCACAGGCTCGTCCCCACCGTGCGGCGCGAGAGCTGGTTGGCGGACGTGATGAGGACCAGGCCGATGATCGCCTCGAACAGTCCGATCGCGGCCGCGTAGCTGAAGCTGTTGGACTCGACACCGGCCCGGTAGACGTACGTCGAGATCACGTCGGCGGTCGGGTACGTCAGCGGGTTGTACAGCAGCAGCACCTTCTCGAAGCCGACCGCCATGAACGTGCCGATGTTGAGGATCAGCAGCGTCACCATGGTGGGCCGGATGCCGGGCAGGGTGACGTGCCAGATCTGCTGCCAGCGGTTGGCTCCGTCGATGCGGGCGGCCTCGTAGAGGTCCTCGTCGATGGTGGTGAGCGCGGCGAGGTAGAGGATCGTGCCCCAGCCCGCCGTCTGCCAGATCTCGGAGCCGACGTAGATCGTGCGGAACCACTCGGGTTCCTGGATGAAGCGGATCGGGTCGTGGCCGAACCAGCCGAGGACGTGGTTCACGGGGCCGTCACTGGCCAGCATCTGCATCGTGATACCCGCGACGATCACGATCGACAGGAAGTGCGGCAGGTAGGACACCGACTGCACGAACCGCTTCAGGGAGCGCCGGCGCACCTCGTTGAGCAGCAGCGCCAGCACGATCGGGACGGGGAAGCAGAACAGCAGCGTGAGCCCGCCGATCCACAGGGTGTTGCGGAACACCTGCCAGAACGTGGGGTCTTCGAGGAACATCCGCACATAGCGCAGCCCCACCCACTCCTCGCCGAAGAGCGACCCGCCGGGCTCGAAGCGCCGGAAGGCGATCACGTTGCCGATCATCGGCAGGTAGCGGAAGACCAGGAAGAACAGCAGGGGCAGGATCGTCAGCGAGTACAGCTGCCAGTCGCGGCGCACCGCTCGCCGCCAGCCGGTCCGGGCCGGTGGCCGCCCGCCGCGCGGGGGTGCGGCCCGGGCCGGAGGCGGGTCCTCGGTGCCCGGTGGGGCCGGTGTGGTCGACGTGCTCATGGCTCGGGCCTCCCGTGGACAGGCACGCGGATCCGAAACTTTCGAGCTCTTACCGGTAACTTCGCGGCAACTTAGGGGCACCAGAAAGCGCTGTCAATGGGTTCTGCGGCGGTCCGGCGGGGCGCCTGTGCCGCGTTGGATCCGCGCGGGAGGTGGGTAGACCCCGAGGACCTGCTCCGCCCGCGTCGCAAGTTTCTGTCAGCTCTCCGACTCCTGCGAGGTCCGCCGTGCCCGCGTTCGACCTGCCCCTGGCCCAACTGGAGCGCTACCGCCCCGACATCGAGGAACCCGCCGGCTTCGACGCGTTCTGGCGGAGCACGCTGGAGGAGGCCGGGCGGGCCGAACCGCTCGTGTCCGTGCGGGAGGTGGAGACGGGGCTGCGGCTCACGCGCACCTGGGACGTGACGTTCCGGGGGTTCGCGGGCGACCCGGTCCGGGCGTGGTTCAGCAGACCGGCCGGGGCGGGCGACGCCCGAGTGCTCCCGGCGGTGGTCGAGTTCGCCGGGTACGGGCGCGGGCGCGGACTGCCGCACGAGCGGCTGACCTGGGTGAACGCCGGGTACGCGCACCTGCTCATGGACAACCGCGGCCAGGGCGACCAGTACGGGTGCGGTGGCGACACCCCCGACCCGCACGCCGGTGCGCCGGGCGGGCCGGGGGTGATGACGCGAGGGTTGCGGGCCCCGGAGGACTACTACTACCGGCGCCTGGTCACCGACGCCGTGCGGGCGGTGGCGGCGGTGCGGGAACTGCCGGGTGTCGATCCCGCGCGGGTCGCCGCGGCCGGCAACAGCCAGGGCGGCGGGCTGGCCCTGGCGGTCGCGGGGCTCGTCGCGGACCTGACGGCCGTACTGGTGACCGCGCCGCTGCTGTGCGGCATCCGGCGGGCCCTCGACCTCACGGACGCGGCCCCGTACGGCGAGATCGCCGCGTACCTCTCCGTCCACCGGGGCGCCGAGCACGACGCCCACCGCACCCTCTCCTTCGTCGAGGGCGTCTCCTTCGCCCGCCGCGCCCGGGCCGCGGCCCACTTCGGGGTGGGCCTGCGGGACACGGTGTGCCCGCCCAGCGGGGCGTACGCGGCGTTCAACCGGTACGGGGAGCTGTCCGGGGCCGGCCCCCGCAAGGAGATCCACGCGTATCCGTTCAACGGGCACGAGGGCGGGGATGCGGTGCAGGTGCGGCGGCAGCTGCTGTGGCTGCGGACGGTGCTGGACGGGCCGGGCGACCGTCGCGCGGGGGCGGCGTCCGGAGCGGGGTGACGCGCGCCGCCGCGTCGGGACCGGCGGCGGCGCGTCGGGACCGGCGGCCCCGAGGCGGCCGTCGGCCACCGGCCGCGGGCCGATCAGCCGGCCGGGATCACCGCCCGACCGGGGACTGGGCGGTACAGCCGCCGGCGGTCACCAGTCCGTCGGCACTCTGCTCCTCCAGCACCTCGCCCTTGTGGATGATCTTGCAGGTGACCTGGGCCCCCTCGGGGTCCGCGGCGACCGGCATGACGGCGGCGGGCATGATGCCACGCAGGGTGACGGTCTTCTTCCAGGGCAGCTCGGGCTTGGACACCGACTCGATCTTCGGCTCCATGGCCTTGCCCCCGCCGCCGTGGAACTCGATCGAGTCGACGTTCTTCCCCGTCACCTCGTAGGTGACCTCGTACGTCTGATCCACCGCCTTGTCCACCTGGTCGACCGCCTCGGAGCAGGAGCTGAGCCCCACCGCGAGACCGGTGATCGCGACGGAGCAGACGGCGGTACGGATGACGCGGCGCAAGGGATCCCCCCGGATCATGAAGGTCGGATGCGCAGCCAACCTCAAAGGGAATACGAAGTCAACTCGCCTTGTGGGCCCCGTGGGACGAAGCGCGCGGACCGTTTACATGGGCGCCGCCGGACGCTACCGTCCACAGCAGGCGAGGTGGGAGCGCTCCCATGTGGTGGACCGGAACCCACCCCTGGACAGCGCCCCCACCTCGCGCGTCCCGCGCCCGGGTGCCTGCGGACGCGGGGGGCTGAAGCAGGTGACCTTCCGCCCTGCATGTCGCTTCTGTCCAGGTATGCGACCCTGTTGGTGGATGCCACTGCCGCTCACGTGCGGCGTGTTTCCGCCATGTCGGTGTGACCCCGGCGCCGCAGGTCCCGTGCCCGCGTCGCCGTCGCCTGAGTCCCGGAGACTCCCACCTGCCGGTGGCCGCGGCATGGACGGGAGGTGGATGCGGACATGCCCCATGACGGCGAGACCCGGGCCGAGGCCGCCGGCCTCCGGGCGCCCGGGAGCGGGGGCACCGGTCCGCCTCGCCCGGCGCCGGAGCCCCGCGCGCGGCAGCGGGTGCTGGCGTTCGCCGGGGTGGTGCTGGCGACGGTGTACGCGCGGAGTGAGGACGCGACGGAACTCCGGGCCGTGGAGTCGGCCGGGGGCGATCCGGAGCGGTACGGGGTGCCGGCCCGGGTGCGGCTTCCGGCGGCTGGAGCGGCCGGGCGGGCGCAGGGCCTGCCGGAATCCCTTGCGAGCGCGTCCGAAGAGGGGAGCGACGACGCGACGGGCCCGCCCGGTCCGCCCGCCGAGGGCCGGAGTCGCGCGGCCGCTGTCGTCGAGGCGTATCTGCGGGGCCGGGCCGTCTGGTTCGAGGGTGCGGGGTTCGCCGACCGGCGCGAGAGCGGAGTCGTCCCCGTCCCGTTCGGGGCACTGCCGCTGGGGGTGGCGGGCGGATGGCTGGGGTGTCTGGTCGTGGTGGGAGAGGCCGGGGAAGGGTTCGGGGCCGAGCAGCGGGAGTTCCTGGAGCGGTACGCCGAGGCGGTCGCCGCGCGGCTGCGGGGCGAGGCCGACCGGTCCGCTCCCTCCCCGCTGCTGGATTCCGCCCTGCGCACCATGGGCGTCGGCTCCTTCGCCCTGGTGCCCGGCACCGGGCTGGTCGAGACGGACCCGGCGCTGCTCGAACTCGTCGGCATCCCCGAGGACGGTTTCGACGGCAAGACCGACACCCTCCTGTCGTACAGCGTCCCGGAGGACGTCCCCGCCCTGCTGTCGGTCATCGAGCCGTCCGGACAGACCCCGGGCCGCCGCGAACTGGAGTTCCGCATCCGCCGGCCCACCGGCGAACTGTGCTGGCTGCGCCTGGGCTGCCGCGTGCTGAAGGAGCCCGACGGCGCCCCGCGGCAGGTGCTGGGCGTGGTCACGGCGGCGCCGGTGCTGCGCCGGGGCGCCAGCGACGTCGCCCGCATCCAGTGGCTGACGGCCGCGCTCGACGACGCGACGACGGTGCGGGACGTCAGCCGGGTGGTCGTCGCCGCGCTGCGCGAACCGCTGGGCGCCGACCGGGTGGCGCTCGCCGAGTTGCTGGAGGACCGGCTGGCGGTCACGGTGCTCGATCCGCCGGGTGCCGCCGCCTGGCCGGAGCTGTGGCGTTCGGAGTGGCGCTCGGAGTGGCCCGACGCGCCGGTCGGCGCCCTGCCCACGCTCCAGGCGGCGCTGCGGGACGGCCGGATGAGCCTGTGGCCGGCGGGCGCCGCGCTGGAACCCGGGCTCTGCGGGATCGGTCCCGGCGGGCTGGCGGTGCTGCCGCTGCCGGCGAAGAACGGCGTGGCCGGGGTGTGCCTGGTCGGCTGGGACGCCCCGCACGAGTTCGCCCCCGAGGAGCGGGCCCTGCTCACCGCGACCGCCGGGCTGGTGGGGCAGGCCCTGAAGCGCGCGCACGCCTACGACGCCGAGCAGGAACTGGCGACGATGCTCCAGCGCAGCCTGCTCCCGCGCCGTCTCCCCCGGCTGCCCGGCGGCGTCGCCGTCGCCCGCTACCTGCCCGCCCGGCGCGGTCTGCAGGTGGGCGGCGACTGGTACGACGTGATCGCCCTGACGGAGGGGAAGGTCGCCCTGGTCATCGGGGACGTGCAGGGGCACAGCGCCGGAGCGGCGACGATCATGGGCCAGATGCGTACCGCGGTCCGCGCCTACGCCGTCGAGGGGCATCCCCCGGACGTGGTCGTCGCGCACGCCAACCGGCTCCTCGTGGGCATGGAGACCGACCTGTTCGCCACGTGCTGCTACGTCGAACTGGACATGGAGGAGGGCAACGCGCTGTTCGTGCGGGCCGGGCACCTGGCCCCGCTGGTACGCCATCCCGACGGCGGCACCGCGGAGATCGCGGTCGAGGGCGGGCTCCCGCTCGGGGTGCTGGCGGACGCGGAGTTCCCGCTGACGGCCCTCGCGCTCGCCCCGGGCTCGGTCCTCGCGCTGGTGACGGACGGCCTGGTCGAGTCGGCCGACCTGCACCTGGACGAGGGGATGCGGCTGGTGCGCCGGGCGCTGGCCGCGGCCGATCCCGCCGATCCGGGGCGGATGGCCGACGACCTGCTGGGCGAGGCCGGGCGCCGGGAGGACGACGTGGCGCTGCTGCTGCTGCGCTACGACGGGATGCGGGTCCGGCCGGTGCGCGCCGGGTGGGTGGTGTGGCGGCTGCCGGACGCGGTGATGCACGCGCGCCGGTTCAGCGCCCGCACCCTGCGGTCGTGGGGCCTGGGTGCCGAGTCCGACGCCGTCCTGCTGGTGGTGTCGGAGCTGGTCACCAACGCGCTGGTGCACACCCAGGGCGCGGTCCGGCTGGATCTCACCCTGGCCGCGGACCGGCTGCGGGTGACGGTGAGCGACTCCTCGCCGCGCGCGCCGGCCAAGCCGGTGGTGGTCGACTGGGAGTCGACGGGCGGGCGGGGGCTGTTCCTCGTCGAGGCGGTGTCGGCGGCCTGGGGTTCGGTGCCCGTCGGCGGCGGCAAGCAGGTGTGGAGCGAGATCGTCGTCTCCCGCCCGGGGGCGGACGCGGAGCCCGGGCCGGACTCCGGGCCCGAGACGGAACCCGAACCGGAGCCGCCCGGCCGGGACCGCGGCCGGAGCCGGTCCCGGGACCGCACCGGCGGCTGGAGCTGGGGCATGGGCCGCACCCGCGGCCGGGGACGGGACGGCAGCGACAACCGCAACGGCAACCGCAACGGCAACGGCGGCGAGGCGAACGAGGGCCACGGCGGCCGCGACGGCCGGGCCGGGCAAGGGATCACGGACCAGGAACAGGACCAGGACCAGGACAAGGACCGGGACCAGGAACAGGACCAGGACAAGGATCGGGACCAGGAACAGGACCGGGACCAGGACCAGGACCACGGCCAGGACCAGGACCACGGCCAGGACCAGGACCACGGCCAGGACCAGGACCAGGATCACCCGCGCCGTGAAGACCCCGGCCCGACCGCGGACCACGAGCACGACCACGACCGCCGGCGCGGGCGCTTCCCCCGTCGGGGAACGGGCCGGGCCCGCCCCGCTCACCAGGACCCCGGCCGGAGCCGTACCCGTCACGCCCGGGGACCCCGGCGGCCGACCGGGGAGGGAGGTTCGCCGTGAGAGGGCGTGTGGGGCGAGCGGCCGCCGCCCTGGTGGCGGCCGTCCTCGTGGGCGCCGGATGCGCCGGCGGCGGTGGGACGGGCGAGGACGGGCCGACCGTCGGCGTGCTGCTGCCGAGCCGTGCCGTGCCCCGCTGGGAGCAGTCCGACAAGCCGCTGATCGAGAAGCGCGTGAAGGAGCTGTGCGCCGAGTGCAGGGTGGTGTACGCCAACGCCGAGAACGACGCGGCGAGTCAGCGGCAGCAGATGGCGTCCATGATCACCCGAGGTGCCTCGGTGCTGATCCTGGACGTCGTCGACCCCAAGGCCCTGCGCTCCTCGGTGCGGGAGGCCCACCGCGAGGGCGTCCCGGTGATCGCCTACGACCGCCTCGCCGAGGGTCCCATCTCGGGTTTCGTCAGCTTCGACGGCCATCAGGTCGGCCGGCTCCAGGGCGCCGCGCTGCTCGCGGCCATGGGCCGGCGGGCCGACGGGGGCGGTGTCGTCATGGTGAACGGCGACCCGTCCAGCCCGAACGCCGCCTGGTACGAGCGCGGGGCGAAGTCCGTCCTGAAGGGCAAGGTCCGCATCCTGAAGTCGTACGACACCCTGGGGTGGCGCACGGAGAACGCGCACGACCACATGTCCGCCGCCATCAACGCCCTGGGCCCGCACCGGATCGAGGGGGTCCTCGCGGCCAACGACTCGATCGCCGCCGGTGTCATCGCGGCCCTGAAGAGTGCCCGGGTCTCCCCGCTGCCCCCGGTCACCGGCCAGGACGCCGATCTCGACGCCGTGCGGCGCGTCGTCGAGGGCGAGCAGTACATGACCGTCTACAAGCCCTTCCGGCTGGAGACGGACGCGGCGGCCGCGCTGGCCGTCGCCCTGGCGCGCGGTGACGACGTCGGCGCCCTCGTCACGACGACCGTGGACAGCCCCACCACCCGGGACGTCCCGGCGGTGCTGCTCGACCCGGCCGCCGTGACGCGGCAGACCGTCTCCACGCTCGTCCGGGACGGCGTCTACACGGTCGACCAGATCTGCGTCCCGAAGCTCCGGCGCGCCTGCGACCGGATCGGGCTCACCCGGTGAGGGAGGTGGTCGCCGTGATCCATCCGCCCGTACTGGCCCTGCGCGGCATCTCCAAGCGGTTCGGCGGCGTGCAGGCGCTGGTGGACGTGGACCTGAAGGTCCGCGCCGGTGAGGTCGTGGCCCTGGCGGGCGACAACGGTGCCGGCAAGTCCACCCTGGTCAAGGTGGTCTCCGGGGTGAGTCCGGCCGACCGGGGGGTGATCGAGTGGGAGGGGCGCCAGGTGCAGATCAAGCGTCCGCACGACGCCCACAGCCTGGGCATCGCGACCGTCTACCAGGACCTCGCGATGTGCGACAACCTCGACGTCGTCGGCAACCTCTTCCTCGGCCGGGAGATCGACCGGCTGGGCATCCTGGACGAGGTGGAGATGGAGCGGCGCGCCCGCGAGCTGATGCGCACGCTGTCCATCCGCGTCCCCGACGTGCGGGTGCCCGTCGCGGCGCTGTCCGCCGGGCAGCGGCAGGCCGTCGCGATCTCCCGCTCGCTGCTGGCCGCGCCCAAGGTCCTGCTGCTGGACGAACCCACCGCCGCGCTGGGCGTGGAGCAGACCAGCCATCTGCTCGACCTCATCGAGGAGGTCCGTGACCGCGGCATGGGGATCATCCTCATCAGTCACAACATGGGTGACATCAAGGCCGTCGCCGACCGGGTGGCGGTCCTGCGGCTGGGACGCAACAACGGCCTGTTCGACGTGAGCACCGTGACGCAGGAGCAGATCATCTCCGCCGTCACCGGGGCGGCGGACAACGCCGTGGCCCACCGCGCCAGGGGCGACGAGGAGGCGTGGCCGTGACCGGCGGCGGGCCGCGCCGCGACGGCCCGGGGGCCGAGCCGGTGACGACCGGCCGGGAACAGCGCGGCCGCGGCTGGCAGGAGAGCCTGCGGGGCTACGCCCTGGAGGTGCGCGGCAGTGTGCGGGAGGGCGAGCGGGGGCCGGTCCTGGTGGTCGCCGGGCTGATCGTGATCTGGTGCGTGTTCCAGGCGCTGGACGACAAGTTCCTCTCGCCGCGCAACCTGTCGAACATCGGCGTGGACATCGTCGGGACCGGCCTGGTCGCGGTCGGCATCGTGTTCGTGCTGCTGATCCGGGAGATCGATCTGTCGGTCGGCTCGGTCAGCGGTCTGGCGGGGGCGGCGTTCGCCGTGCTGAACGTGAACCACGGGGTGCCGGAGTGGATCGCGGTGATCGTGGCGGTGGCCGCGGGCACGGCCGTGGGCGCCTTCCACGGTGTCTTCCACGCCTGGCTGGGGGTGCCCGCGTTCGTGGTGACGCTCGCCGGGCTGCTGATCTGGAACGGCCTGACGCTCTACCTGCTGGGTGCGAGCGGCACGATCAACATCGACGAGGAAGGGCTGGTGGCGTCCCTGACCAGCCGGCACTTCGGGGCCGACGGGGTGGCGTACGCGGTCGCGGCGCTCGGCACGGCCGGGTACCTGCTGGCCGCGCGCCGCCGGCGCAGCCGCCACCGGGCCGCCGGGATGCCGTACCGGCCGCGGGGCGAGATCTGGCTGCGCACCGTCCTGCTCGCGGTGGTCGCCTTCGCGGCGGCCCACGCCCTCAACCGTTTCCAGGGCCTGCCGCTCGCGCTGCTGATCTTCCTGGTGGTGCTGGTGGTGTCGGACTACGTGCTGCGGCGCACCCGCTACGGGCGGCGGGTGTACGCGCTCGGCGGCGGGGTCGAGGCGGCGCGGCGCGCGGGCATCGGGGTGGAGCGGGTGCGGGTCGCGATGTTCATGGTGTCGGGGACGCTGGCCGCGGTCGGCGGGCTGTTCGTGGCCTCGGGGCTGACCTCGGCGAGCCCGACCACGGCCCGGGCCGCCGGTTCCGGGATGCTGCTGATCAACGCGATCGCCGCGGCCGTCATCGGCGGCACGAGCCTGTTCGGCGGGCGGGGCTCGCCCTGGTCGGTGCTGCTGGGGGTGCTGGTCATCCAGTCGATCGCCTCGGGCATGGGCCTGCTCGGGGTGGAGGACGCCGTGCAGTTCATGATCACCGGCGGGGTGCTGCTGGCCGCCGTCGCGGCCGATGCCCTCTCCCGGCGGGCGGCGGCCCGGAGAGGCCGACCATGAAGCGCGCCTTTTGTTGGCAGATGTCTAGGAACATCCCGAGTGGGTAAGGGGCCGAGTGTCATGACACGGAGCCGCCTCGTCAGGGCGGCCGTGGCCACCACGGTCGCCGCGGGCCTGGCCCTCGCCGGGTGCGGTGACACCGATCCCCCCGGCGCCGAGGAGCAGCGGGCCGACCTCCGCGTGCTCGCGACGGACGCACCGCAGATGCAGACCCTGGAGAGGCTCACCAAGAGGCACTTCACCGCGGAGACCGGCATCACGGTCGACTACACGCTGCTCCCGGAGAACGAGGCGCGCGAGCGGATGAACCGCGAGTTCGCCACCCAGGCCGGGACCTACGACGTGGCGAGCGTCAGCGCGTACGAGGTGCCGATCTACGCGGACAACGGCTGGCTCGCCCCGCTGGACCGGTACGTGCGGGCGGACGAGGACTTCGACCAGGACGATGTCTTCCCGAACCTGGTGGCCTCGCTGACCGGGGAGGACGGCAGGCTCTACGCCGAGCCGTTCTACGGCGAGGGCTCCTTCCTGATGTACCGCAAGGACCTCTTCCGCAAGGACGGCCTGACCATGCCGCCGAACCCGACGTGGCGGCAGGTGGCCGACCTCGCCGCCCGGGTCGACGGCTCGGGCGGCGCCAGCGGCATCTGCCTGCGCGGCCTGCCCGGCTGGGGCCAGAACCTCGCCCCGGTCAACACGGTCGTCAACACCTTCGGCGGCGCCTGGTACGACACGGACTGGAACGCGCGCCTGACCTCACCCGAGTTCCGGGAGGCCGTCGGGTTCTACGTCAACCTGCTGCGCTCCCACGGCCAGCCGGGCGCCGAGCGGATGGGCGTGCTGGAGATCCTCGACCGGTTCGTCGAGGGCGGCTGCGCCATGATGTACGACGCCACCTCCCTCGCGTCGACGATCGAGGCCGACACCTCCGCCGTCAAGGGCAAGGTGGGCTACGTCCCGGCCCCGCACGAGAAGACCGAGAAGGCCGGCTGGCTGTGGACCTGGGCGTGGGGCGTCCAGCAGGCCTCCGAGAGGAAGGACGCCGCCTGGGAGTTCATCTCCTGGGCGTCCTCCAAGGAGTACCAGGAGCTGGTGGGGCGGGAGCGGGGCTGGACGTCGGCGCCCGCCGGGAACCGTAGGTCGCTGTACGCCAACCCGGAGTACCAGCAGGCGGCCGCCGCCTGGTACCGGCAGGAGTACACGGCGGCGACCGAGTCGGCCGACCCGCGGAACCCCGGCGTCGCCCCCCGCCCCTACTCCGGGATCGGGTTCGTGGGCATCCCCGAGTTCGCGGTGCTCGGCACGGCGGTGTCGGAGCAGATCGCCGCGGCCATCGCCGGGCGGCAGTCGGTGGACACGGCCCTGGAGAAGTCCCAGGACCTCGCACAGGCCGCGGCGGCGAAGTACCGGGGGGAGTGAACGGCGCGGGCCGCGCCCCCGGTCGCCCGGGGACGCGGCCCTGAAACCGCCGTGACCTGCTCCGCCGTCCCGCTTACTTGCGGATCAGGCTGCGCAGCACGTACTGCATGATGCCGCCGTTGCGGTAGTAGTCCGCCTCACCCGGGGTGTCGATGCGGACGACCGCGTCGAACTCGACGCCGGTGTCGGTGGTGACCTTCACCGTGCGCGGGGTGGTGCCGTCGTTCAGCTCGGTGACGCCGGTGATGGAGAAGGTCTCCTCGCCGGTCAGGCCGAGGGACTCGGCGTTCTGGCCCTCGGGGAACTGCAGCGGCAGCACGCCCATGCCGATGAGGTTCGAGCGGTGGATGCGCTCGTAGGACTCGGCGATGACGGCCTTGACACCGAGGAGCGCGGTGCCCTTGGCCGCCCAGTCGCGGGACGAGCCGGAGCCGTACTCCTTGCCGGCCAGGACGACCAGCGGGATGCCGGCGGCCTGGTAGTTCTGCGAGGCGTCGTAGATGAAGGAGACCGGGCCGCCGTCCTGGGTGAAGTCGCGGGTGTAGCCGCCCTCGGTGCCCGGCGCGATCTGGTTGCGCAGGCGGATGTTGGCGAACGTGCCGCGGATCATGACCTCGTGGTTGCCTCGGCGCGAGCCGTAGGAGTTGAAGTCACGGCGCTCCACACCGTGCTCGGTGAGGTACTTGCCGGCCGGGGTGTCGGCCTTGATGGCACCGGCCGGGGAGATGTGGTCGGTGGTCACCGAGTCGCCGAGCTTGGCGAGCACCCGGGCGCCGGAGATGTCGGAGACCGGGGTGGTCTCCATCGTCATGCCCTCGAAGTACGGGGGCTTGCGCACGTAGGTGGACTCGCTGTCCCACTCGAAGGTGTCGCCGGTCGGGATCGGCAGCGCCTGCCACTGGGCGTCGCCCGCGAAGACGTCCGCGTAGGACTTGGCGAACATGTCCTCGCCGATGGCGTTGGCGACGACGTCGTTCACCTCGGCCTCGGAGGGCCAGATGTCCTTCAGGAAGACCGGGTTGCCGTCCTGGTCGGTGCCCAGGGCGTCCTTGGTGATGTCGACCCTCATGGAGCCGGCCAGCGCGTAGGCGACGACCAGCGGCGGGGACGCAAGGTAGTTCATCTTGACGTCGGGGTTGATCCGGCCCTCGAAGTTGCGGTTGCCGGACAGGACCGAGGTGACGGCGAGGTCGTGGTCGTTGACGGCCTTGGAGACCTCCTCCGGCAGCGGGCCGGAGTTGCCGATGCAGGTGGTGCAGCCGTAGCCGACGAGGTTGAAGCCGACCTTGTCGAGGTAGGGGGTCAGGCCCGCCTTCTCGAAGTAGTCGGTGACGACCTTGGAGCCCGGGGCGAGGGTGGTCTTGACCCACGGCTTGCGGGTCAGGCCCTTCTCCACCGCCTTCTTGGCCACCAGGGCGGCGGCGACCATGACGTACGGGTTGGAGGTGTTGGTGCAGGAGGTGATGGCCGCGACCGTCACCGCGCCGTGGTCCAGCTCGTAGGAGGAGCCGTCGGGGGCCGTGACGCGGACCGGGTTGGACGGGCCGGGGCCGGCCACGACGGCGGAGTGCTGCGGGGCGCCGGCGCCGTTGTCGTCGTTGCCGTAGGCCGGGGCGTCCGAGGCCGGGAAGGACTCGGCGGACGCCTCGTCGACCGGGGACTGCACGCCGTGCGGCTTCTCCTGCTGCGGGACGCCCGCCTTGCGGTCGTCGCCGCCGGTGACACCGGCGTCGACGTAGTTGAGCACGTCGGCGGCGAACTGCTCGGCGGCGCGGGACAGCTCGATGCGGTCCTGCGGGCGCTTCGGGCCGGCGATGGAGGGCACGACCGTGGACAGGTCGAGCTCCAGCTTCTCGGAGAAGTCCGGCTCGGCCTTCGGGTCCAGCCAGAGGCCCTGCTCCTTGGCGTACGCCTCGACGAGCGCGACCTGCTGCTCGGAGCGGCCGGTGAGCTTGAGGTAGTTCAGGGTCTCGTCGTCGATCGGGAAGATCGCGGCGGTGGAGCCGAACTCCGGCGACATGTTGCCGATGGTGGCGCGGTTGGCCAGGGAGGTCGCGGCGACGCCCTCGCCGTAGAACTCGACGAACTTGCCGACGACGCCGTGCTTGCGGAGCATCTCGGTGATGGTCAGCACGAGGTCGGTGGCGGTCGTGCCGGGCTGCAGCTCACCGGTGAGCTTGAAGCCGACGACGCGCGGGATGAGCATGGAGACCGGCTGGCCGAGCATGGCGGCCTCGGCCTCGATGCCGCCGACGCCCCAGCCGAGGACGCCGAGGCCGTTGACCATGGTGGTGTGCGAGTCGGTGCCGACCAGGGTGTCCGGGTAGGCCTTGCCGTCGCGGACCATCACGACGCGGGCCAGGTGCTCGATGTTCACCTGGTGGACGATGCCGGTGCCCGGCGGGACGACCTTGAACTCGTCGAAGGCGGTCTGGCCCCAGCGCAGGAACTGGTAGCGCTCCTTGTTGCGGCCGTACTCCAGGTCGACGTTCTGCTTGAAGGCGTCGTTCGTGCCGAACTTGTCGGCGATGACGGAGTGGTCGATGACCAGCTCGGCCGGGGCCAGCGGGTTGATCTTCGCCGGGTCGCCGCCCAGCTCCTTGACGGCCTCACGCATGGTGGCGAGGTCCACGACACAGGGCACGCCGGTGAAGTCCTGCATGATCACGCGGGCCGGCGTGAACTGGATCTCCTGGCTGGGCTGGGCCTGCGAGTCCCAGCCGCCGAGGGCGCGGATGTGGTCGGCGGTGATGTTCGCGCCGTCCTCGGTGCGGAGCAGGTTCTCCAGCAGGACCTTGAGGCTGTAGGGAAGGCGGGCCGAGCCCTCCACCTTGTCCAGCCGGAAGATCTCGTACGACTCGTCGCCCACCTGCAGCGTGCTGCGGGCGTCGAAGCTGTTCGCCGACACGACAGTCTCCTTCATTGATGTGCGCGTACCACCACGATCCTGCCGCCACGGCCTCTCGACCGATCCGCTAAGGTCAGGCTAAGTTAGGTAAGCCTTACCGGAGTGACGGCTGCGGTGCTCCTCGGCAGATATCTCGATGTCGAGATAACTCTAGTACACCCGGGGCGGTTGGTCATGCCCGGGCGGCGTCCGTGACGGATCCCGTCGTGGCCGATATGCGCTTGCGCACCCCCGCCACTCCACGTCAGTGCCATCCGGCACCCGGCGAGGGCGGAGGCGATGACCCCACGGAACCAGCAGGCAGACCAGGAACTCGTCGCGGCCGCGGCCCGCGTCGCCCGCGCGCGCCGCCCGGGCGAGCGCCACACCATGGCGGCCGCGGTCCGCGCCCGGGACGGCCGGATCGCCACCGCCGTGAACGTCCACCACTTCACCGGCGGCGCCTGCGCCGAACTGGTCGCCGTCGGAGCGGCAGCGGTCCAGGGGGCCCACGAGCTGGACACGATCGTCGCCGCGGGAGACCGCGACCGCGGGGTCGTCCCGCCCTGCGGCCGAGCCGGCGGCCGGGCGAGGTTCCGCCCCCGGGTCGCCGGCACAGCCATCAGTGCGCGAACTCGGGGTAACCGAACGGAACCGGGGAAACCCGGTGACACCGAAAGGAGGCCCTGAATGCCCCTCACGTTCCGCAAGAGTTTCCGGATTCTTCCCGGCGTGCGGCTCAACATCAACAAGCGCTCCTGGTCCATCACCACCGGCGGCGGCAAGAACGGCCCCAGGTACACACGCAGCAGCACGGGACGTCGTACGACATCGATGGATTTGCCCGGACCTTTCGGATGGCGGCGCACCACGACGTCCAAGCGACACTGAGGTGCACGGGCCGGATTGACGACCCGTCACCCGGACGGACCCCCCGTTGGGGACCCATCTCATATCTGAGATAACCTCACCCCCATGGCAGACGACTACCTCGTACGCATCGGCAAGCTCATCCGCGACGCCCGGCAGCACCGCGGCTGGACGCAGTCGCAGCTCGCCGAGGCGCTCGGCACCAGTCAGAGCGCCGTGAACCGGATCGAGCGCGGCAACCAGAACATCAGCCTTGAGATGATCGCCCGTATCGGGGAGGCCCTCGACAGCGAGATCGTCTCGCTCGGCTACGCCGGACCGATGCATCTGCGGGTGGTCGGCGGCCGTCGGCTCTCCGGTGCCATCGACGTCAAGACGAGCAAGAACGCGTGCGTGGCGCTGCTGTGCGCCTCACTGCTCAACCAGGGGCGCACAGTGCTGCGCCGCGTCGCCCGCATCGAGGAGGTGTACCGCCTGCTGGAGGTGCTGGGCTCCATCGGCGTCCGCACGCGCTGGATCAACGACGGCGTCGACCTGGAGATCGTGCCTCCGGCCGAACTGGACCTGGCGGCGATCGACGCGGACGCGGCCCGCCGCACCCGCTCGATCATCATGTTCCTCGGCCCGCTGCTGCACCGCATGGACCACTTCAAGCTGCCCTACGCCGGCGGCTGCGACCTCGGTACGCGCACGGTCGAACCGCACATGATCGCCCTGCGCCGCTTCGGCCTGGACATCGCCGCCACCGAGGGCCAGTACCACGCGCGGGTGGACCGCTCGGCCAGCCCCGACCGCCCGATCGTCCTGACCGAGCGCGGCGACACGGTCACCGAGAACGCGCTGCTCGCCGCCGCCCGGCACGACGGCATCACCGTCATCCGCAACGCCTCCTCCAACTACATGGTCCAGGACCTGTGCTTCTTCCTGGAGGCGCTCGGCGTCAAGGTCGACGGCATCGGCACCACCACGCTCACCGTGCACGGCGTGCCGACCATCGACGTCGACGTGGACTACTCCCCCTCCGAGGACCCGGTCGAGGCGATGAGCCTGGTCGCGGCGGCCGTGGTCACCGAGTCGGAGCTGACGGTCCGCCGGGTCCCCATCGAGTTCCTGGAGATCGAACTCGCCGTCCTGGAGGAGATGGGCCTCGACCACGACCGCACGCCCGAGTACTTCGCCGACAACGGCCGCACGCGCCTGGTCGACCTGACCGTCCGGCCCTCCAAGCTGGAGGCGCCGATCGACAAGATCCACCCCATGCCGTTCCCCGGCCTGAACATCGACAACGTCCCGTTCTTCGCGGCCATCGCGGCGGTCGCCCAGGGCAAGACCCTCATCCACGACTGGGTCTACGACAACCGCGCGATCTACCTGACGGACCTGAACCGCCTCGGCGGCCGCCTCCAGCTCCTGGACCCCCACCGCGTCCTGGTCGAGGGCCCCACCCGCTGGCGCGCCGCCGAGATGATGTGCCCGCCCGCGCTGCGCCCCGCGGTGGTCGTCCTGCTGGCGATGATGGCGGCCGAGGGCACGTCGGTGCTGCGCAACGTGTACGTCATCAACCGGGGTTACGAGGACCTGGCGGAGCGGCTGAACTCGATCGGGGCGCAGATCGAGATCTTCCGGGACATCTGACCGGCACGCCCGCCAGGTGTAGCCCCGCCCGAACGGGAAAGTCCGCTCCTGTGGAACCACACCTGCTGACCTTCGGCCACAGCACCGCCGGCCGGGAGCGGATCGCCGAGCTGCTGGGCGGGGCGGGGGTCGCGGCCGTCGTGGACGTGCGGATCGCCCCCGGCAGCCGTCGTGACCCCGACCTGCTGCGGGAGCGGCTCGGGGAGTGGCTGCCGGCCGTGGGTGTCGGCTACCGGTGGGAACCCGCCCTCGGCGGGTTCCGGCCGCTGCCCGCGGACAGCCCGGACGTGGTCTGGCGCAACAAGTCCTTCCGGGGGTACGCCGCCCACACCCGCTCCCCCGAGTTCGTCGGGGCGATGGACCGCCTGCTGCGCGGGGCCGCGGACGCCCGGACGGCCGTGATGTGCAGCGAGGCCGTCTGGTGGCGGTGCCACCGCCGGCTGATCGCCGACTTCGCGGTGCTCGCCCGTGGCGTACCGGTCCGCCACCTCATGCACGACGGGCGCCTCACCCCCCACACGCCGACAGCCGGTGTACGGCTGCGGGACGACGGGCTGCTCGTGTACGACGGCTATGAAGGGGAGGCCGGGGAGGGCTGAGTCAGGCCTTCGCCGAGTGCCGCGATCGCGTCCGTCGCGTACCCCGCGTCCAGCAGTGGCGCGCGGATGTCCCGTTCCAGGTCCGGGACGTGGCCGAGCAGGACGTCGGCCGGGCCCTCGATCCGGATCTCGCCCAGGACGGCCGGGAGGAGCAGGGTGCGGGCGCGGTCCAGGCGGCCGGTCCAGGGCCCGGAGGCGACGGTGACCGGTGCGCCCGCGTTGGTGAGGATCCGGGCGGTGGAGAAGGTGTGCCGCAAGGGCGTCCGCGTGCCGGCCGTCCAGCGTTCCAGGGCGAAGTGAGGACTCGCGCAGAGGATCGTGCGCCGGACGTCGTCGTCGACGCGCAGGGTCAGGCCCGGGTGGAAGTCGGGGCGGTGTTCGGGACGCCACTCGTCGAGGAGGCTCTCCAGGTTCGCGTGCCACTCGGCGTCGGGGACCGGGGAGCCGTCCTCCATGCGGGTGCGCATGGCGTGCTGCTGGATGTCGGAGGTCTGCTCGATCTCGTAGACGAGCGTGCCGGGGCCGAAGCTGTGCAGGGTGCCGCCGGGGATGTGGATCGTCTGGCCCGGCCTGACGGGCAGGCGGCGCATGACCGCGTCGAAGTCCTGGGCGAGCAGCGCCCGGTGCAGGGTGGCGCGGTCGACGCCGGGGCGTACGCCGACCAGGGCGGTGGCGCCGGGGACGGCGTCCAGGATGTGCCAGGCCTCGGTCTTGCCGTGCGGTTCGCCCTCCAGGCGCCGGGCGGTGGCGTCGTCCGCGTGCAGGTGCACCGGCAGGGTGCCCGTGCCGTCGATGAACTTGGTCAGCAGCGGGAAACGGGGGCCGGGCGGCAGCGAGGAGCCGAGCAGCTCGTCCGGGTACTCCGCCATGAGCTGCCGCAGGGTGCGCCCGGCCAGGGGGCCGTCCACCACGGTCGAGGCGTCCCCGTCGACGTCGCTGACCTCCCAGGTCTCGGCGACCGGGCCGTCGGGCAAGCCGGTGCGGCCGAGCCGTTCGGCGATGGCCCGTCCGCCGAAGACGTGCTGCTTGACGGGGGTGGTGAGCCGCAGCGGATGCCAGTCCACGTGCCTCCTCGGACGGGTCGGTGCCGGTCTGCGGCCGGAGTACCCCCGGGGTGAGGGGCGCATGCGTACGGTCCGGGTCCGGGTCCGGTCCCGGGACAGGGGTGTCCCCGGACCGGGCCGGGGGCGTGGGCCGCGCCGAGCGCGGGGTCCGAGCCCTCTTCCGGGCGGCGGACCGGCGCTGCCGCCGGCTCGCGCCCGGCGCGCGCCGCCCCCGGCCGTCGCGGTCCGCTTCGCACCGGCCACAGGACAGGCCCTGGCCTTACAGGGCGTAAAGCGACCGAAGAATGGATAGGGGTCATACGGCGACACGCGGGGAGTGTCCGACGTGCCCGGATGCCCGGGCGCAGCGGCGTCAGGGGAGGGAGCGCGCATGGACGGCCGACCCTTGTATCTCGAACCGCTGTATCTCGAACCCCGGCTCGAACCACGGCTGAGGTCGCTCACGGCGGCGGCCGGGACGCTGCACGCGCTCACCGAAGCGCTCGGCTCACCGCTGCACGTGGTGGTGCCCGACCAGATCGCGGAGAACCTGGAGCGGTTCCGCTCCGTGTACCGCGCGCACCACCTGGGCGGGCAGATCTTCTACGCCCACAAGGCCAACCGGTCCAGCGCGCTGCTGCGTCGCCTGGCCGCCACGGACGCGGGTGTGGACGTCGCGTCGCTGGAGGAGTTGCAGCACGCGCTGGGCGCCGGTTTCGCCGCGGCCCGGATCACGGCCACGGGGCCGAAGAACCCGGAGTTCCTGTGGCTCGCGGCCCGCACGGGGGTCACCGTCGGCGTCGACGGGCCCGCGGAGCTGGACCAGCTGGCCGCGCTGGTGCGCAAGCACGGGCTGGACCGGGTCCGGGTGCTGCTGCGGCTGTCGGGGTTCGAGACGACGGGGGTGCGGATGCTGAGCCGGCGCAGCCGGTTCGGCACCCCGGTGCGGGAGGCGGGCCTGCTGCTGGAGGCCGTCGAGCGGCACGGCGACGCGGTGGACCTGACCGGTGTGGCCTTCCACGTGGACACGACGAGCGTGGCGGAGAAGGCGACCGCCCTCGAAGGGTGCCTGGCGGTGCTGGAGGCGTGCCGCAGCCGGGGGTTGCGGCCCCGGGCCGTGGACGTGGGCGGCGGGTTCGGCGTCAGTTACCTCGCCGAGCGGGAGCAGTGGGAGACGTACACGAGTGAGCTCACCGCGGCGGTGATGGGCCGCCGTCCGCCGCTGACCTGGGGCGGGCACGGCTATGGGCTGCGTGAGGAGTCCGGCACCCTGCGCGGCTCGCTCGGGCTGTACCCCGCGTTCCGGTCCGTGGCCGGTGCCGCCTATCTGGACGAGCTGCTGGCGCAGCCCGCCCCCTCGCTGGGCGGCCGTCCGCTGGCGGCGCTGTTGCTGGAGCACCTGTACGACCTGTACACCGAGCCCGGCCGGGCCCTGCTGGACCAGTGCGGGCTGACGCTCGCGAAGGTGCTGGAGGTGCGCGCCGAAGGGACCGACGGTGCCCTGCTCGTACGGCTGGCCGCGAAGGCGGACGACATCGCCCTGGAGGACCACGGCGTGCTGATGGACCCGGTCGTCGTCCCGCGGAGCGGGCCGCCGGCGGACGAGGGGCCCGTCGCCGCGCACCTCTTCGGCAGCCTGTGCCTGGAGAGCGACCTGATCACCCGGCGCACGGTGTTCCTGCCGCGCCGCCCGGCCCCCGGCGACCTGCTGGCCTTCGCCAACACCGCGGGCTACGCCATGGACTTCCACGCCACGCGCGCACAGCAGCAGCCCGCCGCCCGCAAGGTCGCCGCCTGGCAGGACGGCGACGCCTGGCGGTGGTGCCTCGACGACCAGTTCTGGCCGGTCACGCCCTCGGAAGGAGCCCAGTGAGGTACGACAGCATCACCGAGGCGATCGGCAACACCCCGCTGGTACGCATAGATCCGGCGGTGCACGGCCTGCGCCACATCGACCTGTACGCCAAGCTGGAGATGCTCAACCCGTTCGGCTCCGTCAAGGACCGGGCCGCGTGGAACATGGCGCGGCCCCTGCTGGAGGAGGCGGTCGAACGGGACAGTCAGGTCGTGGAGTTGTCCAGCGGCAACACGGCCAAGGCCCTGGCGGTCCTCGCGGGCATGCACGGCCTGGGGTTCAAGAGCGTCACCAACCGGATGCGGGTGCCGGAGATCAAGGACCTGCTGTTGCTGCTCGGCGCGGAGATCGAGGAACTGCCGGGCCAGAGCGAGTGCCTGGACCCGACCGCGACGGACGATCCGCTGACCCTGTTCCACCGGACCCTGTCGGCGTCCGGCGGCGCCCATCTGCACACCGACCAGTACTTCAACCCGCGCAACACCGAGGCGCATCTGACCGGCACGGGCCCGGAGATCGTGAAGGACCTGGACGGCCGGGTCCCGGACTGGTTCGTCGCCTGCGTCGGCACGGCCGGTTCCTCCACGGGCGTGGCCCGCGCGCTGCGCGAGGAGGACCCGTCGGTGCGGGTGGTCGGGCTGGTCGCGGCGAAGTCCGACTTCATTCCCGGGATCCGCACCATCGACGAGGTGCAGGAGGTCGGCCTGTTCGACCCGGACACGTACGACACGATGGAGTCGGTGACCGCCGACGAGGCGATCGAGGGGATGCTCACGCTGAACCGCCGCTGCGGCATCCTGGGCGGGCCGACCGGCGGGGCCGCGTACTTCGGGGCGGTCCGTCATCTGCGCGCCCTGGACGAGGAGTCGCGGGAGCGGCGCACGGCGGTGTTCATCGTCTGCGACCGGGTGGAGAGCTATCTGAGCTACGTCCGGCAGCGGCGGCCCGACCTGCTGGGCCGGCCGCCGCGGAGGAACTCGCCGGCCGACCTGTCCGAGGCGGAGGTGGGCGGGGCGCCGTCGGTGACGGTGGACGAGGCCCGGCGCTGGATCGACACCGACCGCCCGCTCGTGGTCGACCTGCGCAGTTCCTACGCGTACGCGGCGCTGCACATCGACGGCTCGGTCAACATCGTCGACGAGCTGTTCGCCGAACTCGTGCGGGGCGGGCTGCCGTTCAGCCGGAGCCGGCCGGTGCTGCTGGCGTGCCCGGTCGGCGAGCAGTCCGCCCGGTACGCGGCGCTGCTGACCCGGATGGGCCACCCGGACGTGCGCAGCCTGGCGGGCGGCATCATCGCCTGGCGGGACGCGGGCGCGCCCCTGGTGCGGGACTGACGGCCATGACCGCACCGGCCACCGGGGAGGACCTCGGCCCGTGGCAGCGGGAGCTGCGCGCCCAGTTCCCCATCGTCACCGCGCACCCGGAACTCGCCTACCTGGACAGCGCCGCCACGGCGCAGAAGCCGCGGGCCGTGCTGGACGCCGTGCAGACCTACCTCACGACGTCCAACGCCAACTCCGCGCGCGGCACCTACACCTGGGCCAACCGCACCACGGAACTGGTCGAGCGCACCCGGGAGCGGGTGGCCCGGTTCCTGGGCGACGCCGGGTCCGGCGACTCGGTCGTGCACTTCACCGGCGGCACGACCGACGGGCTGCGCACGATCGCCCGCGACTGGCTGCCGGGCTTCCTGCGCGACGGCGACGAGATCGTCGTACCGGACGCCGACCACCAGGCCAACATCGTGCCCTGGCTGGAGGCCCAGCGGCAGCTCGCGCGCGAGGGCGTGCGGGTGCGGGTGGTGCCGATGCCGTACCAGAGCGGCTCCGGGGACTACGACCACCGGGCGCTGGCCGAACGGGCCGGGCCGCGCACCCGGTTCGTCGCCACCACCCATGTGCACCACGTGTACGGCGGCGACATGAACGTGCAGCGCATCCGCCGGGCGGTCGGCCCGGAGGCGGTGATCTGCCTGGACGCGGCGCAGAGCGTGGGTCATGTGCCGGTGTCCGTCGCGGAGTTGGACGTCGACTTCGTGGTCTTCTCCGGGCACAAGGCGCTGGCGCTGCCCGGTTCGGGCGCGGTGTGGGCGCGGCAGGCGCGCGGGCCGGCGTTCGTGCCCGGCGGATGGAGCGGCACCCCGAACACCGTGGGCATCGCCTCACTGGAAGCGGCCCTGGACTGGCTGGAGGCGGCCGGGGTGGAGCGGATCGAGCGCTGGACGGCCGGCCTGGCGTCCCGGCTCACCGACGGCCTGCGCCGGCTGGACGCGTACGAGGTCCTCGGCTGCCCGCTGAGCCTGGCCGCCGACTCGCCGGTGCAGCGGCGCCAGGGCATCGTCTCCCTGCGGCACCGCGCCATCGACTCGGGCGACCTGGGCTTCATCCTGTTCAGCCACGGTTTCATGGTGCGCTCGGACCACCACTGCCAGGGCGACGCGGGCGAGAAGACCGGTTCGGTGCGGGTGAGTCTGCACGTGTACAACACCGTGGAGGAGATCGACCGGCTGTTGTCGGTTCTCGCCTCACTCGAGTGACGTGACCCGTTGGGCGTAATGAGAACCGTTTCCACCTGTAGGCTCGGACCGGCAGGAGTCAGGTGCGAGACGGCAAGGTGGCGCGACCGGATGGGGCTGAGTCTGGCGACGGCGGAGCGGTGGGTGGAGCGCTGGGAGCTCCAGCAGCAGCGGTACGCCGTCGACCGCGAGGAACGGTTCACCGTGATCGCCGACGTGGTCGAGCACGTCACGGAGGGGCGCGCGGGCCGGCCGCTCGTGGTCGACCTGGGCTGCGGTCCCGGCTCGCTCGCCGCCCGGCTGGTCCGGCGGCTGCCGGAGGCGGAGATCGTGGCCGTGGACCGCGACCCCCTGCTGCTGGAACTGGGCCGGACCCACCACCCGGACGCCGCCCGCTACGTCGACGCGGAGATCGGCGCCCCCGGCTGGACCTGGGCCCTCGGCCTGGACCGGCCGCTGGACGCGGCCGTCTCCACCACCGCCCTGCACTACCTCGACCGCTCCGCCCTGCTGCGCACCTACCGGCAGCTCGCCACGCTGCTGCGCCCCGGCGGGGTCCTCGTCAACGGCGACCACCTCCCCCAGGACCAATCGGGCCCGGCCGGCATCGCCGCCCACGTGGGGCGGTGCCGGGCGGTGCGGCAACGGGTGTTCGCGCACGAGGACTGGGGCTCCTGGTGGGCCGCCGTCGCCGAGGACCCCGAGCTGACCGACCTCCTCGCCGAGCGGCGGCGCCGCGCGGAGCCCCCCGGCACCGGCCGCCCGGCCGAACTCCCCCTCTCCGTACACCTCGACCTGCTCCGGCGGGCGGGCTTCGCGCAGGCCGGCCCGGTCTGGCAGTACGGCGAGAGCTGCGTGGTCGTCGCGGTCCGCTAGCCCGGCCCGGTCACCCGCCCGCTGCCGCCGGATGGTGGACACCGGCGGGCCGCCGGACCATGGAGGCAGGCGCCGCCCCAGGGCGATGCCGCCATGCCGGTCCCCCGGCGGCCACGAACACAGGCGAGGAGCCCCGATGACCACCGCCGAGCACATCACCCACGAGGACCACGCGCACGCCCACGGCGACGACTGCGGGCACCTCGCCTTCCCCCACGGCGACCACACGGACTACGCCCACGACGGCCACGTCCACCGGATGCACGACGACCACGTCGACGAGTGCGCCACCAGTGGCCACACCGTGCACCAAAACCACGACCACCAGCACGGCGACGACTGCGGCCACCTGGCCGTACGGCACGGCGACCACACCGACTACGTGCACGACGGGCACCGCCACGCCGCCCACGAGGGGCACTGGGACGACCACTGACCCCAGCCGGGTCTCAGGACAGGGCGTCCCAGTGGACGGTGCGGTCGCACCAGCGCCGGAGCAGGGTGCGGTCGTGGCCGACGGCGAGCAGGGCGGCGCCGGTCGCGGCGCGGTAGTCCTCGACGGCGGCGACCAGGGCCGCCGCGGTGGACGCGTCGAGCATGGCGGTCATCTCGTCGCACACCAGCACCCGCGGGCGCAGCACCAGGGCGCGGGCCAGGCAGGCGCGCTGCAACTGCCCGTCGCTGACCTCGTGCGGCCGCCTGGTCAGCAGGTCGGGGGTGAGGCCGACCGCGGGGACCAGCTCGGCGATCCGGCCGGGGATCTCCCGGGCGCGGCCGGTGGCGCGCAGCGGCTCGGCGATCAGGTCGGTGAGCGGCAGCCGGGGGTCCGCGGAGAGCCTGGCCTGCTGGAAGACGACCCCGAAGGCGGTGCGCTGCTCGCGCGGGGCGCGGTGGCGCCAGTGCCGTACGGGTGTGCCGTCCAGCAGGACGGTGCCCGAGTCGGGGCGGTGCAGCAGGGCCGCGACCCGGGCCAGGGTGGACTTGCCGCAGCCGCTCGGGCCGAGCAGCCCGACGGACTGGCCCGGGGCCAGGGTCAGGGAGACGTTCCGGACCACCGGGGCGTTCCTGGTGTATCCGGCGGTGATGGAGCGCAGTTCAAGCACGGACGTCCTCCGGCACGTGCGGGTGGTGGCAGGCGACCGCTCCGGGCGGGGGCGCCTGGCCGGTGCAGAGGTCGGTGGCCCGGGCACAGCGGGGGGCGAAGGCGCAGCCGTCGGGGAGGTCGCCGAGTTCGGGCGGCATGCCCGGCACGGGCGTGAAGGCGCGGTCGGGCAGGGCCTGGAGGAGGCCGCGGCTGTAGGGGTGACGGGGGCCCGGGTCGCCGAAGAAGGCGGTGGCGTCGGCGAGTTCGACGATCCGCCCCGCGTACATGACCGCGACCCGGTCGGCGATGCGCTCGGCCGCCGCCAGATCGTGGGTGATCATCAGCAGGGCCCGTCCGCCGCCGTGGCCCCCGCCCGGGTCGTCGACGTGCCGGCGCAGTTCGTCGACCGTGCGGTCCACCAGGTCGCGGTCGAGACCGGTGGTGGGTTCGTCGGCGAGCAGCAGGGGGGCGTCGCCGACCAGGGCGAGGGCGGTGGCGGCGCGCTGGGCGAGGCCGCCGGACAGCTCGTGCGGGTACCGGTCGAGGTGGGAGGCGGGGAACGCGGCCCGTTCGGCGGCGGCCTCGGCGGCGGCGCGCAGGGCGGTCCGCCCCCGGGTGGCGGTCAGGGCGGCGACCGTCTCCTCCAGCTGGGAACGGACGGTGCGTACGGGCGTGAGGTGGGCGGCCGGGCTCTGCGGGACCAGCCCGATGAGCCGGCCCCGTACGGTGCGGGCGAGGGTCCGCTCCCCGGCCGTGAGCAGGTCCAGGTCGCCCAGCAGGGCCGAGCCGGCGGTCTGCGCGTTGCCCGGGAGCAGGCCCAGCAGGGCGGAGGCCAGCACGGACTTGCCGCAGCCGCTCTCCCCGATGAGGGCGAGGCACTCCCCCGGCACCACGTCGAACCGGGCCCCGGTGACCGCCGCGACGCGCCGCCCGGCGGGCATGAGGAACCGCACGGAGAGGTCACGCACGGACAGCACGGGGACCCGGCGGGGCGCGGGGCCGGTTTCCGTGCCGGCCGGCCCGGGTCCGGTTCCGGTTCCGGTGCTCACAGCATCAGCTCCGATCGGTGACGGGGGTGCAGCCGCTCCCGCCACGCCCCCGCCAGGCCGGCGATGGCCAGGGTCGGGACGATGAGGAACAGGCCGGGGAAGAGGGTCGGCCACCACTGGCCGGCCAGCAGGGAGCCGCGGGCCGTCTGGATGAGCGTGCCGAGGCTCGCCGTGTGCGTGGGCAGACCGAGGCCGAGGAAGGACAGGGCCGACTCGTGCCACATGGCGTGCGGCACCATCAGCACGGCGGCGAGGGCGGCCTGCGGCAGCACGGCCGGCAGCAGGTGCCGTACGGCCACCCGCCACCGGGACGCCCCGCCGGAGACGGCCGCGTCGATGTACGGCCGCGAGCGCAGCGACAGCACCTCGGCGCGCACGATCCGGGCCGTGGACAGCCAGTGCGTGAGCGCGACCGAGATCACCACCGGCCACACCCCGGGCCGGAACATCGCGACGATGAAGATGCCGAGCAGCAGGTGCGGCACGGACGAGAACGTGTCGACCACCCGCATCAGCGCCCGGTCGGCCCAGCCGCCCAGCGCCCCGGCCGCCGCGCCCACGGCGGTGCCGACGACGGTCGCCGTCAGCGCCGCCGCGACGCCGACCAGCAGGGAGACGCGCAGTCCGTAGACGCAGCGCAGCAGCAGGTCGCGGCCGACGTCGTCGGTGCCGAAGGGGTGCCGCAGCGAGGGTGGTTCGAGCTTGGCGGCGAGGTCGACGGCCTGCTGGTCGAGCTGGGCCAGCGGCGGCACGAGCAGCACGGCCAGGACGGTCACGGCCACCAGCGCGGCGGAGGTGCGCACGCGCAGGGCGCGGGTGGAGCGGCGCCTGGGTCCGTGCGACCGCCAGGCGCTCTCGGCCGGGGAGCCGGCGGGTGCCGGTGCGTCACATGTCACTGAGCTTCACCCTCGGGTCGAACAGTCCGTAGAGCAGGTCGGCGAGCAGGTTGCCGGCGAGCACGGCGGCGGTGGCCAGGGCCGTCAGCCCGGCCAGCAGCGGGAAGTCGACGGCGGTGGCGGCCTCCACGGTGGCGGCGGCGATGCCCGGCCAGCTGAAGACGCTCTCCACCAGCAGGGCCCCGGTGATGAGTTCGGGCACGCGGGAGCCGATGAGCGTGAGCACCGGCAGCAGCCCGGAGCGCAGGGCGTGCCCGAGCAGCACGGTGCGTTCGCTCAGGCCGCGGGCGCGGGCGCCGCGCACGGGGTCCTCCGCGAGCGCGTCGCCGACGCCCTGGCGTACGTACAGCGTGAACCAGGGCAGCTGGGAGACCGCGAGGACCCCGGCGGGCAGCGCGAGGTGGCTCGCGACCTGGCCGAAGGTGACCTGCTCGCTGCCGGTGTCGGTCAGGCCGCCGGCCGGCAGGAGGTCCCACTGGAGGGCGAACAGCCAGATCGCGAGCAGCGCGATCCAGAAGACCGGGGCCGCCTCCAGGGTGTAGGCGAGGGAGGTGACGGCCCGGTCGACGGCCGAGCCGGGGCGCCGGGCGGCGAGCACGCCGAGGACCGTGCCCACCAGCACGGCGGCGGCGAAGGCGACCGCGCACAGCAGCGCGGACCACACCAGCCGTTCGCCGATCACCTGGGCGACCGGCTGGCGCAGCACGCTGGAGTGGCCGAGGTCGCCGGTGAGCGCGGAGGTCAGCCAGTCCCACCAGCGGACGGCGAACGGCCGGTCCACGCCGAGGTTGTCGCGCAGCCGGTCCAGGGTCTCCTGGTCGGCGCCGAGCGCGGCGGTGCCGGCGTAGGCCTTGACGGGGTCGAAGGGGGAGGCGGCGGCGATGGCGAACACGCCGAAGGTGACGACGAGCAGGACGGGGACGGCGAACAGCGCCCGCCGCCCCGCCAGCCGTGCCATGGCTCCCCAGGGCAGGCGGCTCACTTCTTCGGCTGCCAGTCCTCGACGTTCCACCAGGGGCCGCTGGCGAAGCCGTGCTCGTGCGGCTCCAGCTGGGTGCTCAGGCCGTCCCAGCGGTCGGCCAGGACGTACATGTGGTCGATGTGGGTGAGGAACGTGTAGCCGGGGTCCTGCACCAGGGCGCGCTGCACCGTGTCGTAGGCGGAGCGGCGCTCGCCGGGGTCCTGGCTGCGGCGGGCACTGTCGAGGGCGCGGTCCACGGCCGGGTTGTCGTAGCGGGCCATGTTGTTGAAGCCGTCGCCGGCGAGGGAGGAGTGCAGCAGGGTGTAGAGGCCGAAGTCGGGGTCGCCGGTGCTGCCGAAGCCGGCGAGGACGGCGGTGTCCTTCATGCGCGGCTCGATGACCTCCCAGGTGGCGCTCTCCACCCGCACGTCGATGCCGGCCTTCTTGGCGTCGGAGGCGTAGGCGAGGGCGTGGTCCTGGCGGACCTTGTCGCCGGAGGGGTAGAAGAGGCGGAACGACGCCCGCTGTCCGTCCTTGGCGCGGATGCCGTCCGCGCCGGTCTTCCAGCCGGCCTCGTCCAGGATCTTCCTGGCCTTCGCGAGGTCCTGGGCGCGTTCGACGGCCTTGCTGAACGCCGGGTCGTCGACGGGCAGCGGCCCGTAGGCCGGGCGGCCCGCCCCGTCCAGGATCCGGTCGACCATGGCCTTCCGGTCGACGGCGGCGTCCAGGGCCCGCCGGATCGCGCGGTCGCCGGTGACCTCGTTCGCGGTGGGCAGGGTGACGGCCCGGAAGTCGTAGGACCGGGCCTGGTAGGTGCGCTTGCCGTCGTCGTTCTTGAACGTGGCGGCGAGGTTGGGCGGCAGGACGGCGCCGTCGAGGTCGCCGGAGCGCAGGCGGGTGGCGCGGACGTTGTCGTCGGCGACGATGGCCATGGTGAGGGTCTTCACCTTGGGCGCGCCGCCCCAGTAGCGGGGGTTGGCCTTGAAGGTGAGCTTCTCGCCCTTGCTCCACTTCGTCAGCACGTACGGTCCGGTGCCGACCGGCTTGGTGTTGAAGGAGCCGGTGTTGGGATCCTGCTTGCCCGCGAGGTGCTCGGGGACGATGGGCAGGACCGTGCGGGCGGCGAAGGGGGCGTAGGGGTACTTGAGGGTGAAGACGACCTGGTCGTCCCCCTTGGCCCGGACCTCCTTGACGGCGTCCAGCTCGCTCTTGAAGGTGTTGTTCGTCTTCGCGTCGAGCACGGTCCGGTAGGTGTAGACGACGTCGTCGGCGGTCAGCGGCTCACCGTCGCTGAACGTCACGCCGTCGCGCAGGGTGAAGGTGTACGTGCGGCCGCCGTCGGTGACCTCCGGGAGCGACGCCGCCAGGGCGGGCTTCAGCTTCAGGCCGGCGTCGCGGGCGAGGAGCCCGTCGAAGATCTTGGAGTTGCCGTCCTTGCCGTAGCCGAGCAGCGGGCTCAGCGTGTCCGGCTCGGAGGCCACTCCGATGACGACGGATCCGGCGGACGTGCCGTCGCCCGAGCCGCCGCTGCCCGGAGCGGAGCAGGCGGTGACCGCCGCGGCCAGCGCCGCCGTGACGGCGGCCCCTCGTATCCGACGGGTCGACATGTGACCTCACACCCTTGTTGCGCTAGTCAGGTTGTTGCCAAGACCTCGCAATTAAACAGCCAAGGGGGGTGGTCGCGCACCACCGCGGTGCGGAAGGGCCAGGTCACCGACGCGCGCGGACCGGCGGCGCGCCCTCGAAAACGGGCCCGCCGCCGGTCCGTTCAGGCCGTGGGTCAGCCCCGGACCAGGGAGACGTCCTGCCCCGAGGTCGCGCGGAACGTGGGCAGCGGGAGGCCACTGAAGGTGCGCAGCTCCATCAGGGTGGCCTCGACGCGCGCGGCGCCGGGCACGAGTGCGCCGGACGCGGGGCGGCCCGTGTTCACCCAGCGGTGCACGGCTCCGTCGCACACGGCCCGGGTGCCGCCGACGCCGTAGCGGGTGGTGGGGATGCCCTGGCTGACGGAGGAGCTGACGAAGACGGGGCCGCTGGAGCCGGCGCAGCGGTAGGTGCCGGACAGGGTGACGGTGCCGTCGGCGGCGATCCGGCCCACCGCGTCGACGGTCACGGACTCGTACGGGGCGACGGCGGACGCGGCGGCCGGGGCCGCTCCGGCGCCGGCCAGCGCCAGCAGCGCGGCACCGGCCGCCGCGCCGAGAAGGGGACGTACACGCATGGGGAAACCTCCCGGAAGGAGTGGAATGACCGACTCCCACTCGTACCGGCCCTCCGGGCCGCCGCCCGTGACCCTCACCCCTGCGGTGGCGAGTCCGCACCCGGCGTCGCGGGACCGTCCGGGGACGGTCCGGGGCGTGTCACGCTTCCGGCCGCGTCGTTCCGATCAGTCCGGGGCGGGAGGATGGTCGGTCCGTACGAGTCGTTCGAGCCGTTCGGACGGCCCTACCGACGTGGAGGTGCGCCATGTGTGCCCACCAGCCCCTGTGCCCCGCGACCGGCTCCCCCGCCGCGCACGTCGTCGCCGCCCGTCCCGAGCAGGGCTGGAGCCTGCTGTGCGACGGGGCGATCGTCTTCGACGACGGCGGTGAACTGCTGCCGGACGGATGGTGGAGCCCCGCCCGGTGGGCGCGGAGCAGGCGGCCGCCGCGGCCTGACCGGTGAGCGGCGTCACGGCAGGACGGCGAAGCCGTCCAGTTCGACCAGCGCCTCCTCGTCCCACAGCCGGACCACCTGGACGACCGCCATCGCCGGGTAGTCGCGGCCCGCGAGCTGCCGCCACAGGCGGCCCAGTTCCCGGGCGTGGGCGCGGTAGGCGGCGACGTCGGTGGCGTAGACGGTGACGCGGGCCAGGTCGGCCGGGGTGCCACCGGCCGACGAGAGGGCGGCCAGCAGGTTGGCGAGGGCCTTCTCGAACTGCTCGGGCAGGGTCGCCCCGGTCACCTTCCCGTCGGCGTCGAGGGCGGTCTGCCCCGCCAGGAACACCACGCGCGAGCCCGAGGCCACGACGGCGTGGGAGAAGCCGGCCGGCGGGGACAGGCCGGGCGGGTTGACGCGTTCGATGCTCACCGGGCCTCCCGCCGGGCGTACAGCTCCTTGGCGATGATGCCGCGCTGGACCTCGCTGGCCCCCTCGTAGACGCGCGGGGCGCGCACCTCGCGGTAGAGGTGCTCGAGCAGGTGGCCGCGGCGCAGCGCCCGGGCGCCGTGCAGCTGGACGGCCGTGTCGACGACGTACTGGGCGGTCTCGGTCGCGAACAGCTTCGCCATGGCGGAGCGCCCGGGCACGTCCGGGGCACCGGCGTCGTACGCCGTCGCCGCCGCGTAGACCATCAGCCGGGCCGCCTCCGTGCGCAGGGCCATCTCGGCGACCTGGTGGGCGACGGCCTGCAGGTCGCGCAGCTTGCCGCCGAAGGCGTCGCGGCGGGCGGTGTGGGCGAGGGTCGCGTCGAGCGCCGCCTGCGCCATGCCGACGGCGAAGGCGCCGACGCTGGGCCGGAACAGGTTGAGCGTGCCCATGGCCACCCGGAAGCCGCGGTCGACCTCGCCGAGCACGTCGTCGGCCGTGACCGGCACACCGTCGAAGTCGAGTGCGCCGACGGGGTGCGGCGCGAGCATGTCGAGCCCGCGGCCGGTCAGTCCCGGGCGGTCGGCGGGCAGGAGGAACGCCGTGACGCCACGGGCGCCGGCACCGGGAGTGGTCCGCGCGAAGACGGTGTAGAAATCCGCCTCGGGGGCGTTGGAGATCCAGCACTTCTCGCCGGAGAGCCGCCAGCGGGCGGGGCCGTCGGGATGGGCGGCCAGCTCCAGCGCCGCCGCGTCCGAGCCCGCCCCCGGCTCGCTGAGGGCGAAGGCCGCGATCGTGGTGCCGTCGGCCACCCCGGGGAGCCAGCGAGCCCGTTGGCTCCCGGTGCCGTGCGCGTGGACCGGGTGGGCGCCCAGGCCCTGGAGGGCCAGGGCCGTTTCGGCCTCCGTGCAGGCCCGGGCCAGGGACTCGCGCATCAGGCACAGGTCGAGCGCGCCCGAGCCGAACAGGCGCCGGAGCAGGCCCAGCCGGCCCAGTTCGGCGACCAGGGCCCGGTTGACCCGGCCCGGCTCGCCCTTGTCGGCCAGCGGGCGCAACCGTTCCGCCGCGAGGGCGCGCAGCTCGGCGCACCAGGCGAGTTGTGCCGGTTCGAGCGAGAATGCGGTCATCGCCGGTCCCTTCTGCGCCACCCTGCGTCCGGCCGGGCCACTCCGAGGCTATCGCGGACCGTTGACTGCCGTCACCAACACGATACGCTCCAGGGGCGAGCCCACCACGCCGAGGGGGCGAACCGTATGCACGCACGGCGCACGGCCCACGTCGACACCTTCGCGCGCGACCACCTGCCACCCCCGGACCAATGGCCCGAGCTCCGCTTCGACCTGCCGGAGCTGCGCTACCCGGAACGGCTCAACTGCGCCGCCGCACTGCTGACCGGCCAGCCCGGCGACCGGCCCGCCTTCCTCACCCCCGCCGGTGAGCGGTGGACGTACGCCGATCTGCGCGCCCGGGTCGACCGCGTGGCCCACCTGCTCACCGGTGAACTCGGTGTCGTCCCCGGCAACCGGGTGCTGCTGCGCGGCCCCACCACCCCGTGGCTCGCCGCCTGCTGGCTGGCGGTGCTGAAGGCGGGGGCCGTCGCGGTCACCGTGCTCGCCCAGCAGCGCCCGCACGAGCTGAGCACCATGTGCGAGATCGCCCGGGTGCGGCACGCGCTGTGCGACATCCGCTCCGTCGACGACCTCGCCAAGGCCGAGGTCCCCGGCCTGCGGATCACGGCCTACGGCGGCGACGCGCCGGACGACCTCCTCAACCGCCCGGCCCCCGAGGCCCCCTTCGAGGCCGTCGCGACCGCGGCCGACGACGTGGCGCTGATCGCCTTCACCTCCGGCACCACCGGCCGCCCCAAGGGCTGCGTGCACTTCCACCGGGACGTGCTGGCGATCGCCGACACCTTCTCCCGGCACGTGCTGCGGCCCCGCGCCGACGACGTGTTCACGGGCAGTCCCCCGCTCGGCTTCACCTTCGGACTGGGCGGGCTGGTCGTCTTCCCGCTGCGGGCCGGGGCCAGCGCCCTGCTGCTGGAGCAGGCGGGCCCCGGCCGGCTGCTGCCGGCCGTCGCCCGGCACCGGGTCTCCGTGCTGTTCACCGCCCCCACCGCGTACCGCGCGATGCTCGGCGAGCTCGACGGCCACGACATCTCGTCCCTGCGCCGCTGCGTCTCGGCCGGCGAGAACCTCCCCGCGGCGACCTGGCGGGCCTGGCACGAACGCACCGGCCTGCGCCTGATCAACGGCATCGGCGCCACCGAACTGCTGCACATCTTCATCTCCGCCGCCGACGAACAGATCCGCCCGGGCACGACGGGCGTTCCCGTGCCTGGCTGGCAGGCCCGTGTGCAGGACGCCGACGGCGAGCCGGTGCCCGACGGGCAGCCCGGGTTCCTCGCCGTGCGCGGACCGGTCGGCTGCCGCTACCTCGCCGACCCGCGGCAGCGCGTGTACGTGCGTGACGGCTGGAACATCACCGGCGACACCTACGTCCGCGAACCCGACGGCTGGTTCCGGTACGTCGCCCGCGCCGACGACATGATCATCTCGGCCGGGTACAACATCGCCGGACCCGAGGTCGAGGACGCGCTGCTGCGCCACCCGGACGTGGTGGAGGCGGCGGTCGTCGGACGGCCCGACGAGGAACGCGGCCAGGTCGTGGTCGCCTTCGCCGTGCTGAAGGAGGGCGCCGACCGGGACGCCGAGGCGCTGCGCGCCTTCGTCAAGGGCGAGCTGGCGCCGTACAAGTGCCCGCGTGAGATCGTCTTCCTGGACGCGCTGCCGCGCACGGCCACCGGGAAGCTCCAGCGGTTCCGGCTGCGCACCGAAGGCCTCGCCGCCGAAGGCCCGCGCACCGGGAGCCCCCGGGACTGATCCGTACGACCTAAGATGATCAACGTGTCCGACCAGCATGCACCACGGTCTCTCATCGTCACGCTCTACGGCGCGTACGGGCGCTTCGTCCCGGGCCCCGTGCCCGTCGCCGAACTGATCCGGCTGCTGGCCGCGGTCGGCGTGGACGCCCCGTCCGTACGCTCCTCGGTGTCGCGGCTCAAGAGACGCGGACTGCTCGTGCCCGCCCGCACCGCCCAGGGTGCGGCCGGGTACGAACTGTCCCCGGACGCCCGCCAGTTGCTCGACGACGGCGACCGGCGCATCTACGCGGCGGCGCCGCCGCGGGACGAGGGCTGGGTGCTGGCGGTGTTCTCGGTGCCGGAGTCGGAGCGGCAGAAGCGGCACGTGCTGCGCTCCCGCCTGTCCGGCCTCGGCTTCGGCACGGCCGCCCCGGGCGTGTGGATCGCGCCCGCGCGGCTGTACGAGGAGACCCGGCACACCCTGCAGCGGCTGCGGCTCGACACGTACGTCGACTTCTTCCGCGGCGAGCACCTGGGCTTCGCCCCGACCGCCGACGCCGTGGCCCGCTGGTGGGACCTGGCCGCCATCGCCAAGGAGCACGAGGCGTTCCTCGACCGGCACGAACACGTCCTGCGCGCCTGGGAGAAGCGCGAGGACACCCCGCCGGAGGAGGCCTACCGCGACTACCTCCTCGCCCTGGACTCCTGGCGCCACCTGCCCTACACCGACCCGGGCCTGCCCGCCGCGCTGCTGCCGGGGGACTGGCCGGGTGTCCGCTCGTCGGCGGTGTTCCGGGGGCTGCACGAACGCCTGCGGGACGCGGGGGCCGCGTTCGTGGGGCCGCTCAACTCCCCAGGGTGAGCCGGGGCTTGGGTGCGTCCGTGCGGCCCGTCCGGGGGCGGCGGCTGCCCGCGCGGTAGGGGGCGGGCCAGGCGGCGGCCGGGCCCGTGTAACCCTGTTCGGCCGCCGCGTGCAGGGTCCAGTGCGGGTCGTACAGGTGCGGGCGGGCCAGGGCGCACAGGTCGGCGCGGCCCGCCAGGACCAGGGAGTTGACGTCGTCCCAGGAGGAGATCGCGCCGACCGCGATCACCGGGACGCCGGTGGCGTTGCGGATGCGGTCCGCGAAGGGCGTCTGGTAGGACCGTCCGAAGTCGGGCCGCTCGTCGGCCACGACCTGCCCCGTCGACACGTCGATCGCGTCGGCGCCGTGCGCGGCGAAGGCCCGGGCGATCTCCAGGGCCTCCTCGGCACTCGTCCCGCCCTCGGCCCAGTCGGTCGCGGAGACGCGGACCGTCATGGGCCGCTCCCCCGGCCACGCGTTCCGCACGGCGTCGAAGACCTCCAGCGGGAAGCGGAGCCGCTTGTCCAGGCTGCCGCCGTAGGCGTCGGTGCGGCGGTTGGTCAGCGGGGAGAGGAAGCCGGAGAGCAGGTAGCCGTGGGCGCAGTGCAGTTCCAGCAGGTCGAAGCCGGCCCGGGCGGCACGGCAGGCGGCGGCGGCGAACTGCTCGCGCAGATCGGTGAGCTGGGCGCGGGACAGCTCCCGCGGGATCTGGCTGAACGGCTTGTACGGCAGTGCCGACGCGGCCACCAGCGGCCAGTTCCCCTCCGGAAGGGGCTCGTCCATGCCCTCCCACATCACCTTGGTGGAGCCCTTGCGCCCGCTGTGGCCGAGCTGCACGCCGATCGCCGTGCCGGGGGCCTGCGCGTGCACGAAGTCCGTGATCCGCTTCCAGGCCTCGGTCTGCCGTCCGGTGTAGAGGCCGGCACAGCCCGGGGTGATCCGGCCCTGCTCGCTGACGCACACCATCTCCGTCATCACCAGCCCGGCCCCGCCCAGCGCCCGCGCGCCCAGGTGGACGAGGTGGAAGTCGCCGGGGACGCCGTCGACCGCCGAGTACATGTCCATGGGCGAGACGACGACCCGGTTGCGCAGGGTCAGGCCGCGCAGCCGGAAGGGGGTGAACATGGGGGGCGTGCCCGGCGGGCAGCCGAACTCGCGCTCCACCGCCTGGGTGAAGCGCGCGTCGCGCAGGCGGAGGTTGTCGTGGGTGACGCGACGGCTGCGGGTGAGCAGGTTGAAGGCGAACTGGCGGGGCGGCTGGCCCAGGTAGAGGGCGATGTCCTCGAACCACTCCAGGCTGGCGCGGGCCGCGCGCTGCGTGGACGCCACGACCGGCCGCCGCTCCGCCTCGTAGGCGGCCAGCGCCTCGGGCAGGGAGTCCCGCTCCTCCAGGCAGGCCGCCAGCGCCAGGGCGTCCTCGACGGCCAGCTTGGTGCCGGAGCCGATGGAGAAGTGGGCGGTGTGGGCGGCGTCGCCGAGCAGGACGACGTTGCCGTGCGACCAGCGCTCGTTGACGACCGTGCGGAACCTCGTCCAGGTGGAGTTGTTCGACCGCAGGGGCCGGCCGTGGAGCGCCTCGGCGAAGATCTTGGCGCAGCGTTCGACCGACTCGGCCTCGCCGAGCTCGTCGTAGCCGGCCGCGTGCCAGACCTCTTCGCGCATCTCGACGATCACGGTGGAGGCGCCGGATTGATTCTGCGGCCCGGAGGGCCTCGTCGCGGGGTGGTGGTCGGGCGACGGGCGGGCGTAGGGGTAGCCGTGCAGCTGCATCACGCCGTGTTCGGTCTCGGCGATGTCGAAGCGGAAGGAGTCGAAGGCGAAGTCGGCGGCGAGCCAGATGTAGCGGCAGCGGTGGGCCGTGACCCGGGGGCGGAAGACGTCGGCGTACCTCTCGCGGGTGGTGCTGTGGACGCCGTCCGCGGCGATGACCAGGTCGTGGGTGTGCGGGAGGTCGTCGGGCGCCCCGATGCGGAAGCGGAGCCGGACGCCGAGGTCGCGGCAGCGGCCGTGGAGGATCTCCAGCAGGCGCCGGCGGCCGAGGGCGGCGAATCCATGGCCGCCGGAGGTGTGGCGTACGCCGCGGTGGACGATGTCGATGTCGTCCCAGCGGACGAAGTCCCGCCGCAGGGCCTCGTACACCGTGGGGTCGGCGTGCTCTATGCCGCCGAGGGTCTCGTCGGAGAGGACCACACCGAAGCCGAAGGTGTCGTCGGGGGCGTTGCGCTCCCAGACGGTGATCTCGCGGGTGGGGTCGAGGCGTTTGAGGAGGGCGGCGGCGTAGAGGCCGCCGGGGCCGCCGCCGATGACGGCGACGCGCAGGGGGTGGCCGGTGCCGTGGTGCGGCTGCGGGTGCGTGGTGGCCTGTCGCGCGGTTGCCCGCGCCCCTTCGGGGACGTCCACTATCGTCCGCTCCATTTCGGCGGGCGCTTCTCGGTGAACGCCGCGTGGAACTCGGCGTAGTCCTCGCCTGTCATCAGCAGGGCCTGGGTCGAGGCGTCGAGTTCGATCGAGGCCGCCAGGGGCATGTCCAGCTCGGACGTCAGCAGGGCCTTGGTCTGGGCGTAGGCCAGGGCCGGGCCCTCCGCCAGGCGGCGGGCCAGCCGCTGGGACGTCGCGTCGGCCTCGCCCTCCGGCGCCAGTTCGCTGATCAGGCCGATGCGCTCCGCCTCGGGGGCGCGGACCGGGTCGCCCAGCATCAGCAGGCGGGTCGCGTGCCCCAGGCCGACGACCCGGGGCAGCAGGTAGGCCGCGCCCATGTCGCCGCCGGAGAGCCCGACGCGGGTGAAGAGGAACGCGAAGCGCGTGGTGGGGTCGGCGACGCGGAAGTCGGCGGCCAGGGCCAGCACCGCCCCGGCGCCCGCCGCCACGCCGTGCAGGGAGGCGATCACCGGGAAAGGGCACTCGCGCATCGCGCGGACCACCTGGCCGGTCATCCGGTTGAAGTCGAGCAGCTGGGCGGTGTCCAGGGCGAGCGTGGCGCCGATGATCTCGTCGACGTCGCCGCCGGAGCAGAATCCGCGCCCCTCGCCGGCCAGCACCAGGGCCCGGACGGACCGCTCCCGGGACAGCTCGGCGAGCAGGTCGCGCAGGTCGGCGTAGGCGCCGAAGGTGAGCGCGTTGAGCTTGGCGGGGCGGGCCAGGGTGACGGTCGCGACGCCGTCGGTGAAGCCGACGCGCAGATGCTCCCAGTCCGGGGTGCGGGCGGCGGAGCCGGTGAAGGGACTCATGACGGGCGGCCTCCTCGGGCGGGCACTGCCTCTCTGAGCTCTACCCCCCGAAGCTATCACTCATCCGTGACTGTCGTCATGAGTGCGCGATAGGCCGCCCGGGTAGGAATCCGGTGAGCCCGGTGCACGACCCGGGCCGGTCACATCCGTCACAGATCGTCCACACCGGCGTAACGGTGGGAGCAGCCGTGCGCGGCACCGCGTTCACCTGGGTAAGCCGTCGGCAAGGGGGCGACGGGGCCCCGCGGGTGCCCCTCGGACACGTCCGGGAAGTGGCGCCGTACCATGCATAAGGTTGAAAGCAGGATGTCCTGCTCCATGAACGGACCCGCCTTGTACGAACTCCCCTCAGCCCCCGCCTCCTGGCGCGTCGCGCTGCCGCACACCGCCGCGGCGGTGCCCGTGGCCCGTGCCCTCGTCCGTACGGCGCTGGCCGAGCTGGAGCACGGGGCGGACTGCGACACCGCCGAGCTGCTCACCGCGGAGCTGGTGGCCAACGCCGTGGAGCACACCACCGGCGAGACGCCGATAGAGCTGGTCGTGGAGCTGATGCCGTCGGGCTGCCAGGTCGAGGTGCACGACACCGACCCGGCCCCGCCCGGCGACCTCACCTGTCCGGCCGGCGGGCCGCCCGACCCCTGGCAGGAGCACGGGCGCGGTCTGCTGCTGATCCGCGCCCTGAGCTCCTCCTGCGGTCACCGGCCCACGGAGTCGGGCAAGGCCGTGTGGTTCAGACTGCCTGCGGTTCCCGCTCAGCGGCGTCCGTCGGCGTGAGGCGGCCGAGCCGCGAGTTCCGGCGCCCGTAGAGCAGGTACAGGGCGGCGCCCACCGCCAGGAACACCGCGAACTGGACCCATGTCGCCCGGCCCGTCTCGTACATCAGGTACAGGCAGAAGCCGACGCCGAGCAGCGGCGTGACCGGGTACAGCGGCACGCGGAAGGTGCGGTCGAGGCCCGGCTCGCGGCGGCGCAGGGCGATGACCGCGACGTTGACGACGGCCATGATGGCGAGCGTGCCGATGGTGCACAGGTTGACCACGGCGTCCAGCGGCGCGAAGGCCGCGGGGACCGCGAAGACGAGCGCGACGATCAGGGTGCCGGCGACCGGCGTGGAGGTCTTCGGCGAGACCCGCTCGAAGACGCGCGGGATGAGCCCGTCACGGGACATCGACATGAGGATCCGGGTCTGGCCGTACATCACGGCGAGCACCACGGAGGCGATGGCGACGACCGCGCCGAAGGCGATCACACCGCCGCCGACGGTGGAGCCGGTGACCTGGTTGACCACGTACGACAGCGCGGCGGGCCGGCCGCCGACCGCGTCGCCGCCGATGGCGCCGATGGCGGCGAGCGCGACCGCGCAGTAGAGCACGGTGACCAGGCCGATGCAGACGAGGATGGCGACCGGGATGTCCCGGCGGGGGTTCTTCGCCTCCTCGCCGGCCGTGGTGATCGCGTCGAAGCCGATGTACGAGAAGAAGGCGGCGGTGGTGCCCGCGCCGATGCCGGCCAGGCCCTCCGGCGAGAACGGGGTGAGGTTGCCGTCCTCGAAGGCGGTGAAGCCGATCGCGACGAAGGCGACGAGCACGGCCAGCTTGAGGACGGCCATCGCGGCCGTGGCCCGGGCGCTCTCGCGCACCCCGCGGACCAGCAGGACGGCGGCCATGGCGATGACGATCACCGCCGGGAGGTTGATCACGCCGCCCTCGGCGGGGCCGCCCGACAGGGCCGCGGGCAGCCGCAGTCCGACGAGGCCGTCGAGGAGCTCGTTGACGTACTGGCTCCAGCCGACCGCCACCGCGGACACCGACACGCCGTACTCCAGCAGCAGGCACCAGCCGACGAGGAAGGCCGTGCCCTCGCCGAGTCCGGCGTAGGCGAAGGAGTACGAGGAGCCGGAGACCGGGATCGCGCCGCCCAGCTCGGCGAAGGCGAACGCGGTGAAGACGCAGGTGATCGCGGCCAGGACGAAGGAGACGACGACGGCCGGACCGGCCTGGGCGACCGAGTCGGACAGGCCGACGAAGATGCCGGTGCCGACGATCGCGCCGACGCCGAAGCAGACGAGCTGGAAGAGGCCCATCGTGCGCTTGAGGCCGTGACCTTCGCGGTCGGCGCCGGATTCGGCCACCAGCAGGTGGGGCGACTTGTAGCGGGGCATGCGGGTGGTGCTCGTTTCTGGTGGTGCGGAGTGCGACGGGTGGGTCGCGCGGACGGCCGCGGAGGGGGGTGTTTCCGGGCCGCCGGTCAGCATAAGGCCTGTTCAGGCGAGGGTTGTGACGACTTGGCCGGAGCAGGCCGTCACGGCCGGTTCAGGCGAGGGTCGCCACCATGACCGCCTTGATGGTGTGCATCCGGTTCTCCGCCTCGTCGAAGACGACCGAGTGGGCCGACTCGAAGACCTCGTCGGAGACCTCCAGGTGGTCCAACCCGTGCACGGCGTGGATCTCCCGGCCGACCTTCGTACCGAGGTCGTGGAAGGCGGGCAGGCAGTGCAGGAACTTCACGTCCGGGTTGCCGGTGGCACGCAGGACGTCCATGGTCACGGCGTACGGGGCGAGGGCGGTGATGCGCTCGCCCCAGACCTCCTTCGGCTCGCCCATCGAGACCCACACGTCGGTGGCGACGAAGTCGGCGCCGCGGACGCCCTCGTCCACCGTCTCGGTGAGCGTGACGCGGGCGCCGCTGGTCTCGGCGAGGGCACGGGCCCGGTCGACGACCTCCTGCGCCGGCCAGTAGGCCTTCGGGGCGACGAGCCGGACGTCCATGCCGAGCAGGGCGCCGGTGACCAGGTAGGAGTTGCCCATGTTGAAGCGGGCGTCGCCGAGGTAGGCGAAGGCGATCTCCGTCAGCGGCCTGGCGCAGTGCTCGGTCATGGTCAGCACGTCGGCGAGCATCTGGGTGGGGTGCCAGTCGTCGGTGAGCCCGTTGTAGACGGGAACCCCGGCGAACCGCGCCAGCTCCTCCACCTTCCGCTGGCTGTCGCCCCGGTACTCGATCGCGTCGTACATCCGCCCCAGCACCCGCGCGGTGTCCTTGACCGACTCCTTGTGCCCGATCTGGGAGCCGGAGGGGTCGAGGTAGGTGGTCGAGGCGCCCTGGTCGGCGGCCGCGACCTCGAACGCGCAACGGGTGCGGGTGGACGTCTTCTCGAAGATCAGCGCGATGTTGCGGCCCCGCAGGTACGGCGTCTCGGTCCCGGCCTTCTTGGCGGCCTTCAGCTCGGCGGCCAGCGCGACCAGCCCGCGGAACTCCTCCTCGGTGAAGTCCAGCTCCTTGAGGAAGTGGCGGCCGGCGAGGGCGGTCGGGACTGTCGCCATGGGGGCGCTCCAGGGATACGGGAACGGGGAAACGGACTCCTGGAATACTATACGAGCTTCAGCATGTATATACGGTTGCGGGTCCGGGGCGTCACACCGGGTCCCGCTCCACGGGGCAGCTCATGCACCGCGGTCCGCCCCTGCCCCGGCCCAGTTCGCTGCCCGGGATCTCTATCACCTCGATGCCCTGCTTGCGCAGGTGGGTGTTGGTGGTGGCGTTCCGCTCGTAGGCGACGACCACGCCGGGCTCGACGGCGAGCACGTTGCAGCCGTCGTCCCACTGCTCGCGCTCGGCCGCGTGCACGTCCTGGGTCGCGGTCAGCACGCGGATCTCGTTCAGGCCGAGGGCCGCGGCGATCGCCCGGTGCATGTGCTCCGGCGGGTGGTCGGTGACCTTCAGCTCCTTCTCGCCCACGCCCGGCTCGATGGTGTACGAGCGGAGCATGCCCAGACCCGCGTACTGGGTGAAGGTGTCGCCGTCGACCATCGTCATCACCGTGTCGAGGTGCATGAAGGCGCGGCGCTTGGGCATGTCGAGCGCGACGATCGTCTCGGCCGAGCCGGCGGCGAACAGCTTGTGCGCGAGCATCTCCACGGCCTGCGGGGTGGTCCGCTCGCTCATGCCGATGAGCACGGCCCCGTTGCCGATGACCAGCACGTCCCCGCCCTCGATGGTGGACGGGTAGTCGGCCTGCCCCTCCGACCAGACGCGGAAGGACTCGTCGCGGAACAGCGGGTGGTGGCGGTAGATCGCCTCGAAGTGCACGGTCTCGCGCTGCCGGGCGGGCCAGCGCATCGCGTTGATGGACACGCCGTCGTAGATCCAGGCGGAGGTGTCCCGGGTGAAGAGGTGGTTGGGCAGCGGGCCGAGCAGGAAGTCGTCGAGTTCCATGACGTGGAAGCGCACGGAGGTCGGCTCCGGGTGCGCGTCGAGGAACTCGCGCTTGGTCATGCCGCCGACCAGCACCTCGGCCAGCTCCCGCCCGGGCAGGTTCTCGAAGGCGGCTCTGAGGTGGTCGGTGGCCAGCGGGCCGTACTCCTTCTCGTCGAAGACCCGGTCCAGGACGAGGGACCTGGCCTCCGGGACCTCGAGCGTCTCGGCCAGCAGGTCACCGAAGAGGTGGACGGTGACGCCCCGGTCGCGCAGTACGTCGGCGAACCCGTCGTGCTCGGCGCGGGCCCTGCGCACCCACAGCACGTCGTCGAAGAGCAGCGAGGTCTTGTTGCTCGGGGTGAGCCTTTTGAGCTCGAGGTCGGGCCGGTGCAGGATGACACGGCGCAGCCGCCCGGCCTCGGAGTGGACGTGGTATGCCATGCCTTCATCCTGACCGCCAGGGCCGGGGTTGACGCGCTGCTCACACGTTTCTGCGGACTTTTGTGGGGCGAGCGGGACCTGGTGGCGGACGGCGGGCCTTCCTGACCCACCAGGTTGCTCGGTGCCGGGCACCGTAAAGGGCAGGTGGGCGGCGGGTGGGCCGGTGCCCGTTCGGTCACAGTCGCGGGTCCACCGGCTCCGACTCCAGTGCCAGCACCCCGAACACCGCCTCGTGCACCCGCCACAGCGGCTCGCCCCCGGCCAGGCGGTCCAGGGCCTCCAGGCCGAGCGCGTACTCGCGGAGCGCCAGGGAGCGCTTGTGGTTGAGGAAGCGGGAGCGCAGGCGGGTCAGGTTCTCCGGGCGGGTGTACTCGGGGCCGTAGATGATCCGCAGGTACTCCCGGCCGCGGCACTTGATCCCGGGCTGGACCAGGCGGCCCTGGCCGTCGCGGACCAGCGCGCCGACCGGCTTGACGACCATGCCCTCGCCGCCGCGGCCGGTCATCTCCAGCCACCAGTCGACGCCGGCCCGGACCGACTCGGGGTCGGCGGTGTCGACGTAGAGCCGGCGGGTGGTCTGCAGGAGGCCGCTGCCGTCGTGCTCGACGAGCCGGTCGAGCAGGGCGAGCTGCTCGTCGTGCGGCAGGGCGGCCAGGCTGCGGCCCTGGACCGCGAGGATCTGGAACGGTGCCAGGCGGACGCCGTCCAGGCCGTCGGTGGTCCAGCAGTAGCGGCGGTAGGCCGTGGTGAACGCGGCGGCGTCGGCGGCTCGCTCACCGGTGCGGGCCAGCAGCCCGGACACGTCCACGCCCCGTTCGGCCGCGCCCCGCAGCGCGGCCAGCGCGCCGGGGAACACCGCACCGGACGCGGCGCCGACGGCGGCGTACTGCGAGCGCAGCAGACCGGCCGCCTTCAGCGACCAGGGCATCAGCTCGGCGTCCAGGAGCAGCCAGTCCGTCTCCAGCTCGTCCCACAGGCCCGCCTCCCCGATCGCCGTGCGCAGCCGGTCGAGGACCGCCTCGGTGAGCGTGTCGTCGTCGAGGAAGGGGCGGCCGGTGCGGGTGTAGAGGGACCCGGTGGGGCCGTCCACCGAAAAGCGCTTGCGGGCCGCCTCCGCGTCGCGGCACACCAGGGCCACCGCCCGCGAGCCCATGTGCTTCTCCTCGCACACGACCCGGGCGACGCCGTCCCGCTCGTACTGGGCGAATGCCTCGGCCGGGTGCTCCAGGTAGCCGTCGACGCGGCTCGTGGCGGTCGGGGCCATGGTCGGCGGCAGGTACGGCAGCAGCCGCGGGTCCACCGCGAAGCGGCTCATGACCTCCAGGGCCGCCGCCGCGTTCTCCTCGCGCACCGAGATCCGGCCGTGGTGCCTGGTCTCCACGACCCGGCGGCCGTGCACGTCGGCGAGGTCCAGCGGGCGGCCGTCGTGGCCGCCGGGCGCCTCGCTGCGCAGCGGCTTCAGCGGCTCGTACCAGACCCGCTCGGCGGGGACGTCGACCAGCTCGCGCTCCGGCCAGCGCAGCGCGGTGAGCCTGCCGCCGAAGACGGCGCCGGTGTCCAGGCAGATGGTGTTGTTGAGCCAGGTGGCCTCCGGGACCGGGGTGTGGCCGTAGACGACGGCGGCCCGGCCGCGGTACTCCTCCGCCCACGGGTAGCGCACCGGCAGGCCGAACTCGTCGGTCTCCCCGGTCGTGTCGCCGTACAGGGCGTGGCTGCGGACCCGGCCGGAGGTGCGGCCGTGGTACTTCTCGGGCAGGCCGGCGTGGCAGACGACGAGCCGGCCGCCGTCGAGGACATAGTGGCTGACGAGCCCGTCGAGGAACCGCCGCACCTCGGCGACGAACTCCTCGCTCTCACCCGCCATCTGCTCGATGGTCTCCGCGAGCCCGTGCGTGTGCTGGACGTTGCGGCCGCGCAGGTAGCGGCCGTACTTGTTCTCGTGGTTGCCGGGCACGCACAGCGCGTTGCCGGACTTCACCATGGACATCACGCGGCGCAGCACGCCCGGGCTGTCGGGGCCGCGGTCGACGAGGTCGCCGACGAAGACGGCCGTGCGGCCCTCCGGGTGGACGCCGTCGGTGTAGCCCAGCTTGCCGAGCAGCGCCTCCAGTTCGGCGGCGCAGCCGTGGATGTCGCCGATGATGTCGAACGGGCCGGTGAGGTGGGTCAGGTCGTTGAAGCGCTTCTCGGTGACGACCGTGGCGTGCTCGACCTCGTCGACGCCGCGCAGGACGTGCACCTTGCGGAAGCCCTCGCGCTCCAGGTGGCGCAGGGAGCGGCGCAGTTCGCGGGTGTGGCGCTGGATGACGCGGCGGGGCATGTCGGCGCGGTCGGTGCGGGCCGCGTTGCGCTCGGCGCACACCTCCTCGGGCACATCGAGCACGATGGCGATGGGCAGTACGTCGTGCTGCCGGGCCAGGTCGATCAGCTGGCGGCGGGCCTCGGACTGCACGCTGGTCGCGTCCACGACCGTGCGGCGGCCGGCGGCCAGGCGTTTGCCCGCGATGTAGTGCAGGACATCGAAGGCGTCCCTGGTGGCGCTCTGGTCGTTCTCGTCGTCGGAGACGAGACCGCGGCAGAAGTCGGAGGAGATGACCTCGGTCGGCTTGAAGTGCCTGCGGGCGAAGGTGGACTTGCCGGAGCCGGAGGCGCCGATCAGGACCACGAGGGACAGGTCGGTGACGGGCAGCACGCGCCCCTGGGTCTCGTCGGTCATGCCGCCTTCGCCTCCTTCGGGCTCGTCAGGGTGAACAGGGCCATCTGGGTGGGCGGTCCCACCTCGGGGTCGTCGGGGCCCACGGGCTCGAACGCGACGGTGTAGCCGTGGCGTTCGGCCACCGTCTCGGCCCAGGCGCGGAATTCCGCGCGGGTCCACTCGAAGCGGTGGTCGCCGTGCCGGACGTGGCCGGCCGGGAGGGTCTCCCAGCGCACGTTGTACTCGACGTTGGGGGTGGTCACGAGGACCGTGCGCGGGCGGGCCGAGCCGAACACGGCGTACTCCAGGGCGGGGAGCCGGGGCAGGTCGAGGTGTTCGATCACCTCGCTGAGCACGGCGGCGTCGTAGCCCTTGAGCCGGGTGTCGGTGTAGGTGAGCGAGCCCTGGAGGAGCGTGACGCGGGACGCCTGCCGCTCGCCCATGCGGTCCAGCTTCAGCCGCCGGGAGGCGATGGTGAGGGCGCGCACGGACACGTCGACGCCGACGATCTCGGTGAACGCCGGGTCCTTGAGGAGCGTCTGCACCAACTGGCCCTGGCCGCAGCCCAGGTCGAGCACCCGGGCGGCACCGGAGTTCCGCAGTGCCGTGACGATCGCCTCGCGGCGCCGCACGGCCAGCGGGGTGGGCTTCTCCTCGGTCTCGGTCTCCGCCTCGACGGCGTTGTCGATCGCCTCCACCTCACTGTCGTCGGCCTCGGCGAGCCGCACGAGCTCCAGCCGCTCGGTCGCCTGACGGGTCAGTGACCAGCGGCGGGAGAGGTAGCGGCTGGTGATCAGCCTCTGCTCCGGGTGGCCGGGCAGCCAGCCCTCACCGGCGCGCAGCAGCTTGTCGACCTCGTCGGCGGCGACCCAGTAGTGCTTGGCGTCGTCGAGGACGGGGAGCAGGACGTAGAGGTGGCGCAGCGCCTCGGCGAGGGTGAGCGCCTCGGACTCCAGGACGAGGCGCACGTACCGCGAGTCACCCCAGTCGGGGAACTCGCCGTCCAGCGGCACGGGTTCGGCGGTGACCGTCCAGCCGAGCGGCTCGAAGAGCTTGGCGACGAGGGCCGGGCCGCCGCGGGCGGGCAGCGCGGGCACCTCGACACGCAGCGGCCTGGTCTGGCCGGGCAGCTCGGGGCGGGCGCGGCAGACGCCCTTCATGGCGCTGGAGAACACGTTGCCCAGCGCCACGGCGAGCAGGGAGGAGGCCGCGTAGGGGCGGTCGTTGACGTACTGCGCGAGGGCCGCGTCCGGGGCGCCGCCGCGGCCCTTGCCCTTGCCCTTCCTGACCAGGGCCACCGTGTCCACTTCCAGCAGCAGCGCAGCGGTGCAGCGCCGGGCGTCCGCCTCGGGGTAGAGGACATGCGCCGTGCCGGAGGAGGTGGAGAACGCCTGCGCCTTGTCGGGATGCTTGTGCAGCAGGTAACCGAGGTCGGTCGCGGGGCGCTGTGGGGTGCCGGTGGTACTGATCGTCAGGAACATGCGGAGGGCCTCTCCGGCCGGTCGGATGACTGCGGTGCCGTACGCGAAAGCCCCCGGAGTGGTGATCCCGGGGGCTCGGCAGGACGACGCCCACAGCTTCGCACACCAGTGCCCACCAGCGCCTTCGTTTATCGGAGGCGGACGGGCCGGGCCGCTACGGCAGCTGCGACTGCACCTGCGCGGAGATCAGCTCCAGGTGGTCCAGGTCGTCCAGGTCGAGGACCTGGAGGTAGATGCGGCGCGAGCCGATCTCGGCGTAACGGCCGATCTTGTCGACGACCTCGGCCGGGGAACCGGCCAGGCCGTTGAGCTTCAGCTCGTCGACCTCGCGGCCGATCGCGGCGGCCCGGCGGGCGACCTCCTGGTCGTCCCGGCCCACGCAGACGACGAGGGCGTTGGAGTAGGTCAGGTCGTCGCCCTTGCGGCCGGCCTCCTCGGCGGCGGCGCGCACCCGGGCGAACTGGCGCTCGCTGTCCTCGACGGAGGCGAAGGGCATGTTGAACTCGTCGGCGTACTGGGCGGCCAGCCGCGGGGTGCGGGTCGGGCCGAGACCGCCGACGAGCACGGGGATCTTCGCCTGGGCCGGCTTGGGCAGCGCGGGAGAGTCCGTGAGGTCGTAGTAGGTGCCGTGGAAGTCGTAGGTCTGGCCGGGGGGCGTGGCCCACAGGCCGGTGACGATCTCCAGCTGCTCCTCCAGCCGGGCGAACTTCTCCTTGGGGAAGGGGATGCCGTAGGCCTTGTGCTCCTCCTCGAACCAGCCGGCGCCCAGGCCGAGCTCGACCCGGCCGCCGGACATCTGGTCGACCTGGGCGACCTGGATGGCGAGCACGCCGGGCAGCCGGAACGTGCCGGCGGTCATGAGGGTGCCCAGGCGGATGCGCTTGGTCTCGCGGGCGAGTCCGGCCAGGGTGATCCAGGCGTCGGTGGGACCGGGCAGGCCGTCCACGTTGCCCATGCGCAGGTAGTGGTCGGAACGGAAGAAGGCGTCGAAGCCGAGGTCCTCGGTGGCCTTGGCGACGGCGAGCAGAGTGTCGTAGGTGGCCCCCTGCTGGGGCTCGGTGAAGATGCGAAGATCCATGCCTTCCATCCTGCACGCCGGGGCGCCGGATCACGCGATCGGTCCCCCGTCCCGGCCCGTCCCCGGTCGGGTGAAATTACGTCAATACCGCTGGACGTGCGTGACCGGGCCAGTGACCGCCCCCGGCGGTGATCGTTGGCTCGGGCGGAGCCGGAGCCCCCGGCTTCCGCACCGGCCGGTCACCGCCGGGGCGTCACCCGCGTCGGCCTCCCCGGGGGGCCAGGGGCCGAGGAGGCCGTCATGTCCGAAGAGACCGTGCCGCAGCAGGACGGGGCCGGACAGCCGAAAGGGCTGTTGCAGCAGATGGAGGAGCTGATGGCGGCGTTGAACGCGGATCTCTCCGATCTGCAATCTGAAGCGGGTTTTTCACCCATGGAATCGAAGGCAGATCAGGCCAGGTCAGAGTAGCCACATACTTATACGGCGGTCGGTTGACCGCCTATCCAACTGCCAAGGAATCGCTGGTGCCATGAGTCCAGCACCAGCGATTCACAGACGCCCAGCTCAGCGGCGTCGCAGGTCGTTCAGGGCGCCCCAGCTGCCAGGATCGTGCGGCGTGCTGCGGTCGATGACGCGGGAGAAGGCCGAGCGCTGACGCCGGACCCGCAGCTCCCTCGGCCAGGTGGCGACGGCCGCCGCGTCCGGGTCGACGGGAGCGGGCTCGGGGGCCGGGGCACGGTCCGCCGACAGCAGCCGCTTGTACTCGGCCGTGAGCTGCTGCGCCTCGCCCGGCCGGGCCGACGCCGGGTCCCGCTTGATCTCGCGGAGCCGCTTCTTGATCTGCTTGCGGCGGTGGTCAGTCTTCATCGTCGTCCTCCAGGGATCCGAACTCGTCCTCGAACTTCGCTAGTTGCTCCAGCACGGCGTCTGCGCTGTCCGGCTCGCGTGGTGGCGGGGGCGGGGCGACAGGCGGCGAGGCGGCGGACGGGCCCGGCGGCAGCGCGAGTTGCTGCCGGGGGCCCTCGGGCTGTGGCCCGGCGTCCTCGCCGCCGAGGGAACGCAGCCTGTGCCCGGCGACCTCCAGGGCGTACTGCGTGAGCCGGGTGCGGAACGTCGCGTCCATGTCGGGCAGGGCAAGCGGCCTGGACGGGGTCCCCTCGCCGCCCGGCTTGTACTGCCAGCCCCGGATCCCGTTCAGACCAACCAGGCAGACGGGCGTGTCCGCCAAGGCCGTGACAGCGGCCAGGTGCTGCTTCGTTCCCTCCACGACCACCAGCGGCACATCCGGGTCGTTCAGCCGGTCGCGCACGAGCGGATGAACGGTCAGGCCGTGCTTCCCGGCGTCACACAAGTACCGGGGCCCGTCGTAGCTGTCGGGCATCCGCGAGACCAGGAACGTGGACCCGTCGGGGCGGTAGTAGGCGAATCGCAGCACTTCACCCCGGGACTGGACAGTCCTCTTGGCGACCTCGGGCGAGATGACCGTCAGGTGCCGCGCGACGTGCTCCGGGGAGACATTCTCGAATTCGCGGCCATTCACCCTTGCGACCCCGTTGAATCCACCTTCCGGCGGGGTACCCTCGTTTATGACGAGGCTGGTCACCGCGTCTCCTTCCGAGCCCTCCGGGTTGAGCCCCCGGAGGGTTTCGTTTGCGCTCATTCCGCCGCGCCTCCACCCACCGGACGCAGCAGCGTGCGCAGCTTTTCGATGTGCTCGTCGGTCAGTTCCGGCGCGCGAGCGACGATCTGCTTGACGTAGGAGTCGAGGGAATTCCTCGCAGCGGCCCCCGCGCGTGCGCGTGCCCGGCGCACTTCGGGCGAGGGAAGAGTCTTCGGCCTGGCCACAGCGGGCCTCCAAGGATCGGCATGATCACCGGATTCCTTGGTCACCCCTGGCGGGGCTCCGAACTCCCGGGGCGCCGATGGCTTACCGCTCCCGAGCTACTACTAACTTAGCGCGCTTAGCTTATATCGCCAAACACCCAGCTCGGCGGGTGAATTCGATTTAGCTAATTCGACTTCCTGCGCCTAGTGCCGGCTGATTAATGTAAATGAGGGCCCGCACCTGACATAGATCACCGGTTTGGTGCGGGCCCATAACCAGCATAAGCTAGTAGCGCTACCATTTCCTCCGCTCCGAATAGGCGGGCTCAATGGACGAAATAAATGCCGCTGCGGCGGCCCGGCGACTGGGCACTACGGAATGGGCCGTCCGCAAGATGATCACCGCCGGTCGGCTGCCCAACCAGGCCCGCACCGGTCCGGCCCTGGTCGCCTCGGCCGATGTCGACCGCGTGATGCGGGAGCGGCGAGCCGAGGCCCTCCGCCGCCACCCGGACACCGAGGGCTTCGCGCGGCAGGTGCGGGAGCTGCTGTGGCCCAGCGAGCGCATCGACTACGTCAGGCTCACCGACGGGCGCCGCGAGGTCGCCGACGCCAACCAGGCCCGGCACCTGTCCGCTCAGCCGCACGGCCGGGCCGTACTGCGCACCCTGACCCCCGACGCCGCAGCCCTCTTCGGCTGGGCGGCGGTGGACGTCGCCGCCACCCCGGCGCGGGCCTTCACCGACGTGTGCCGGTTCTGCTACGCGGACACGGCTGCCCGGGTGCACGGCGGACTGCGGCCGACGGACTCCCCGGCGTACCGGGTGCTGCTGGGCTGCTCGCCGTGCCCGGCCGACCGGCAGCGCTGGGCCACCGAGGCGGAGTCCGACCGGCGGGCGATGGCCGTCCTGCGCCAGACCGAGGCCGTCCGCCGGGCGGAGACCGAACGCGCCCGGGCGCGGGACGAGTTCCGTGCCGCACAGGCCGGAGCCGAGCAGGCCCGGGACGCGGCCTCTGCTGCCGTCTCCCCGGCTGCGGACGGCGGCCCGGGCCTACGCCGCCGTGGATCCCTCGGTCGCCCGTCTCGCGGGCATACAGCACGCCGGGGTCACAGCCTCGGGCGGTCTGCCCTGCGGCTGCACCCGGGATGTCTACTGCCCCGCGCACGCCGCCGCGTTCGGCACCCACGACCGACGGACGGCCCGGCGATGAGCGCCCGGCACCAGCGGCCCGCAGCCGCCAGGCCGAAGCCGCACGAGAGGATCCTCAGCTTCCTGGAGGCGAACGGAGGGACCGCCGTCACCGCTGCCACGGTCGCCGCACTGACCGGGTGCAGCACCACCCAGGCCCGTCACCGGCTGGAAGCGCTCGTACGCCGGGGCGGGGCCATCCGGGTGGGCGACGGGGACCGGTACCGGGCCGCGTCAACCAGTGAAGAGACGGGAGGCGTTGACCATGTCCGGTGAACTGGACAAGACGCGGGAGGAGATCGCGGCGGCTGGGCGAGAGGCCCTGGCCGACGTGCAGCGGGCGGCCGAGGAGACGACCGCCGCGATCATCCGTGTCATCGAGCAGCAGACGGGGATCAGCCTCGGGCCTCCGGCCGCCCCGTCGGTCATGGACGCCACCCGGGCGCAGCTCCAGGCGGCCGACGCCCGCGCCCAGCACGCCCTCGCCGCCACGGAGATCGTGCTGCGGCAGTGGAGCTGGGGCGACGCACGTACCCTCGGCGAGCTGATGCCCTCGCTGCCCGAGGACGTACGCGAGGCCGTGGCCGAGCACCTCGTGCGCGCCGGGCTGAGCTGATGGGCTCGGAATCCGCCGTGAGCCCTCACCAGCGGCGCCGGGCCCTGCGTCACGTCCAGGCGCACCCCGGCCTCACGGCGCACGAGCTGACGGAACTGCTGGCGGCGTACGACCGCAGCCTGTTCAGTGGGGTGCTGCGCAGCCTGCGTGAGTGCTGCCAGGTCAAGGTCGACGAGGCGGGCCGTATCTGGCCCGCGTGACCCTGCCGGCTGATTTACCTAAACCGGCAGCGAGGAGCAGACTCCCGTCATGCTCATCGCTGCCGCAGCCAAGACCGCCGCCGAGACTCACTGGTGGGACGACTGGCTCAAGTTCACGCCCGGCTGGCTCGCGTTCCTATGGGTCCTCGGCAACGCGGCGTGGAAGGGGCTGTGGGTTCGTCGCCATCACCTCGCGCTCGGGCCCGACGACGAGGCACTTCGCGAGGCCCTCAAACAGACCAGGGCGAACTTCGAGGGGCTGACGGAGGGGAACTACTGGACGTGGAATCAGACCTCGAAGCAGCAGGCCCGTCCGCTCGGCCGAGAAGTCCGCGAGCACGCTGAACGCCGGAAGGACAGGCGCTTGACGGCGGCCTTGAAGAAGGCCGCCGAGGCGATGGACGAGGTGGTCGCCAACCAGCCTGTCGAGCTGGGGGCGTGGGCGGAGTGGGGTGACGAACCGGAGACCCCCGAGCAGCGCGCCGAGTCGGAAGCCAACGAGGCGAAGCGGGAGGCCCAGAGGAAGGCTGCCCGGGAGGGCCTGACACACGTCGAGAAGGCGCTCGACCGCCTCAACAAGCTGGAGCGCAGAACGCACGGCCGGTCATGACGGAGCCCCGCCGGGTACGCCCGGCGGGGCTTCTGCACGTCGTCGTGGTCAGAACGAGACGATCATCTTGAGCAGCGCGTCGTGCACCCCGGACATGATCGGCGTGGACGCGAGCAGCAGCGTCACGCCCACGAGGATCATGGCCCGGAACTTTTCGCCGCTGGCGCTCATGGACGTCACCAGGACGGCCAAGAGGATGAACAGGACAGCGGTCATGCCTCCGGTCATGCGTAGCCTCCTTCGGTGCGGACCGTGCGGACGTGCCGCTTGACGGTCTCGGGATTGGCGCCCGGCAGTGCCCGGACGATGTCGTCGGTGTCTGTCGTGCCGGACTCGAACAGGGCCCGGACGGCGTCCTTGACGGATCCGGACCGTGACGGATCCGCCTGTCCGGATCCGGATCCGCCGGACTGGGCGATCCGGATCCGCTCCGCCGTCTGCTCCCCGGCCGCCGCCAGGCGCTCGGGGGTCAGGCCGTCGGTGGCCGGGGTGATCCACTCCAGCGCGGTGACGGATCCGCCATCGGCGAGGGCGGATTCCTCGTCGCGGATCCGGGCCCGGGTGCGGGACAGTTCTCGCCGGACGGCGACAGTGGCCAGCTCGGCGTGCACCTCGGCCCGCTCGGCTGCGGCCCACTGGGCGGACGCCGGGTCCAGCTCGGCGCCGGTCGCCTTCATGACGACGTGCCAGAAGCCCTTCGCCACGAGGGAGACGGCGGCCCCCGCGAGACCGACCCCGAGGGAGCCGCTGACGGCCCCGTGAGCGGCTATCAGCCCCATGGACAGGGCCAGGGCACCCCAGCCCGCCTTACGCGGCGTACGGGCCCGCTCAGGGTCGTAGCGGTTGATCCACTCCAGCACCAGGCAGCCGATCCACGCCGCGTCGAACACGAACGCGATCATGTAGGCGGTCCAGGTGGGGGCGACCATGGCGAGCAGGGCTCCGATGGCCACCGTCGACCACACCACGGCCCCCATGACGATGAAGGCGGCGAGGGCCGTCACCGCCGTGAGCGCCTGGGCGTCCCGGTCGGCCGGGGGCACCGGCAGCTCGACGGTGTAGGTCTCCTGTACCTGGTGGGTCTTGCCGTCGATGGTCTTGGGGACGGTGCGGGTGCGCTGTTCAGTCCTGGTCTTCACGGGAGGTGCCTCCTTCCAGGCGAGTCAGCAGACGCCTCACGTCGGCTGTCAGGTCGTCGATCTCGGGCTGCTGGGCCTGTACGTGGGCGAGGGCCTGGGAGGCCTCCTCGCGGGCCCTGGCTGCCTTCAGCAGGGCGGTGGTGTCATGCACCATGAGGGGTGTCCTCTTCTGCGCGGAGGGGGATGGTGAAGCCGTCCGGGGTCTGTGCGACCAGACCCCGGCGGCGCAGTTGTGCGAGTACGTCGTGAGCGCGGTTGCGCTCGATGCCCAGCTCCCGGGCGAGGTCGGCCGCGCCCATCGGGCCCCCGGCCACATCCAGCGCGCTGAGCGCCTTCGCCTGGCGTGGGGTGAGCGCGTCCGCCGTCCGTCCGGGCGTCCGTGTGCGTGTCTGAGCTGGGGTTTCCGCGCGGACGGACGGACGGTCGGACGCCTTTGTGAGTGCGACCGGCGCGGCCTCGAACTCCGGCCGCACCACAGGCCCGACGAGGGGCAGCGCCGCCAGCACCCGCTCCGCGAGCCACAGCGCATAGGCGACGCGCGGGCGGCGCAGCGCCTCCCACACGAGCACCTGGCCCGCACCGCTCAGCAGGTGCGGCGCCCACCCGGCGGCCACGGCGTCCTTGAACACGACGTGCGCGGCCTCGGCTGTCTGGACCCGGTGGGCCAGCTTGCAGCTGAACTGGTCGCGGATGGCGGTCGGCAGCACCTCGGCCTTGGGATCCTGGACGCCGAACCAGACGTGCACGCCGAGTTCCCGGCCGGTCTCCACGACCGTGATGAGCCGCTTGAGCCCGGCCTCGGAGAGCTGCCGGATGAGCCGCGTCTCGTCGAGCACCAGCGCCAGGTGCGCCGGGGACAGCTCGCGGGCGCGCAGCGGCAGTTCCCGCTCGACGAGGTCGGCGAGCCGGGTCTCGATCTCGTCCAGGTCGGTCAGGACCCGGGCCTTACCGGCGTACAGCCGCCCAGCCACGCCCCACTTGCCGTCCCAGACCTCCAGCGTCCAGCGCGGGTGCCGGATCGCGTAGGCGGACAGGACGCGGAGCGTGGACGACTTGCCGGAGCCGGTCATGCCGACGGCGAGGATGTGCTGATCCGGCCGGATCCGGATGGATCCGCCGAGCAGGCCCCGCCGGGCGACGCGGACCGTCGGGCGGATCCGCTCCGGACGCCAGCGGAACAGGCGGCGGATCGCCGCCCCGGGCAGGAGCGACAGAAGCCGCTGGCTCACCGGCCGGTGCACCCTGGCCTCACCGAGGGCGCGCAGCTTGACGCGCTCGCGGCGGGTGATCTGCCACGCACGCCAGCGGTGCCGCAGGTAGAGGAACAGGCCGACCGCGAGGCCGACGCCGACGAGAGTCATCACGCGGACTCGCCCCCGTCCGCCTCCAGGTAGCGGATCAGGTCGGCCGTGCGGACGCGCTGCTGGCCGAGGGCCCGGACGACCGGCACCGGAAACCGGCTCTGTGCGGCCAGCGTGAACGCGGTCGTACGGCTGATGTTGAGCGCACGGGCCGCCTGGGTGAGGGAGACGAGGGCGGGCCAGCGGCGGACCTCGTCGAGGGTTGCGGGTTCGCCCACGGGGCGCCTCCGGTCGGGTCAGGACCCGGACCAGCCCACACGCAAAAAGACCACGGACCGCGTGTTGCTGGTCCATGGTCTGTGGTCGTGTTGCTGGTCCCAGAGTACGCCGGAGTACGGCTCAGTTCCAGGGAGTACGGGGGCGTACGGAACCCAATCTGAGCTGGGCGGATGCTTTAGGTAATTCAGCCGGCACTCGGCTCAGACGCTGAGCGACCGCCGGGCCGAGCTGATGAGCCGCTGGGCGTCGGGGCCGTACACGGCGGACTCCCGCAGGGTGCTCCAGGTGCGCAGGTAGAGGGCGATGGAGTCGGCGTCGTCGATCCACAGCTCCGCATGCCAGTTCTCGACCATGACGAGCCGCTCGTCATGCACCCAGAACCCGCCGACGGGCGGGATCTTCAGCGAGGCCGTGAACGGAATGACCCCGAGGGCGACAGTGTCCAGCCCGACGAGCCCGGCGAGGCGGTCGAGCTGCGCCGCGAGCACGGCAGGCGGGCAGATGAGTGAGCGCAGCGCCGCCTCGCCGATCAGGATGTTGAACCGCTTGCCCCGCTGGTACAGCAGCTCCTGCCGCCGGAGCCGGGCGCGCACGGCCTCTTCGGTGTCGCGGGGCGAGCGCTGGAGTTCCGCGTACCGGGTGAAGACGTGCCGGGCGTAGTCGGCCGTCTGGAGGATGCCGGGGACGGTGACGCTCTCGAACCCGTGCACCACGGCGGAGAGCTCGTACTCGGCGGCGATGGTCTGCTGAACGGGCTGGTGCCCGGCGGCGAGCTGCCGCCGCCACGAGCGGATGTGAGACTCGAACCCCCTCAGCCGAGCGAGGAGTTCGGAGTACACCTCGGGCTGGCCGGTGGCCTCGGCCCAGGCCCGGAGGTCTTCGGGGGTGGCGGTCTGCTTGCCGTTCTCCAGCTTGGAGACCTTCGGCTGGGGCCAGCCGAGCACTTCGGCGAGGCGGGTACCCGTGAGACGGCCGCCGGGCGCGGTCATCCTCAGCTCACGCAGGCGCACCCCGAGCGCCTCGCGGGCGTGCTGGTAGTCGGTCGCCATGGGTACCCGCCGATGATCTAGTTGGGGGTGGCGTGGTGCCAGGCGGCGTCCCGTAGCCGGGAGTACCGCACGACCTCCGCCGGTTCGGTGATCAGCTCCACGCCCGTCAGCTCGTCCGCCTCGGTGAAGTCCAGCCGGGCGACGAGCCGGGAGTCAAAGATCCAGAAGTCCTCGCCGCCGAGGTGCAGCGCCTCGGCCTGGCTGCGGCTGAGGGTGCGGATGTCCTCCCCGAGGGCGGTGTTGCGCTCGGCGTTGCACAGCAGGTAGCGCTGTCCGTCGGTGGGCGGGTCGTCGAGCAGCCGGACACGGCTGACCGTCTTACCGTCGGCGATGGCCTGACGGATGGTGGTGCAGTACCAGGTGTTCATGTCCCAGTCGACACGTCCCTCAGCCTGGAACTGGGCGTAGGTGTCGGTGCGCTCGTCGCTCGCGTACCGGCGGCGGGTCTCCAGCCGCCAGGCCGTGTGCTTGAACGTCTCGAACAGGCCGTTGAAGGCGTCCAGGTCGATCACGCGGGCCTGACGGGTGGCGTCCCGGGGTGCCCAGTCGGTGAGCAGCTCCCGGGGCACCACCACGGCCACCTCGCCGGGGCCGAGGTGCTGGAGTTGGGCGACGTCGGCGGGGTCGGTGAGCGGCGGCCCGTGCACGATGACCTCACCGGTGCCGAGATCCTCGTGGACCGACGGGCAGCCCGTGTCACCACTGCCTGTGCCGTTGAACCGGATGTTGCGCGCCATGGGGTGGTCCCTCCCTCGCTGAGCGGGTCGGTGATCAGCTTCGCTGGGCGGCTCGCGCCCGGCTACGCCGCCGGTGCAGCGGCGGGCGAATCCCCGGGTATATCCCGCCCCTCATTAAGAATAATCGCGAATACCGCCTACCCGCCTCAACTGCCTCCCGACGACGCTCGGTTCATGGTCACAACACAGCAAGAACCGGACACCACGGACGCTAGGACGGCCGTAGAGGCCCTGCGGGACGCGCTGACGGCGGCGAAGATCGTGTTGCCCTCGCTGGGGATGGACCCGGCCTCTCCCTCGCTGAACCTGGTCAACCTCGGCCGGGTGCGGGCGGATGTCGCGCTCCGGCTGGCCGAGGTGATCCGCCGGGGGTGCGCATGAGCGCGTATACGCCCGAGGTCGGGGACCTGGTGTGGGACGAGGGCGCCTGCAAGGTCGGCCGGGTGATGGACAAGATCGGCCCGAGATGGCAGCTGAAGCCGCCGGGCGGCGGGCGGGAATGGGACGCGAAGGGCGCCCTGCGGCCCGCTACAGCAGCGGAGAGGCTGTCGGCGGGCGTGGCCCTGGCGAACGCTCGGAGCCGGGGTGAGACGCCGTGAGCGCCCCGCCTGTGGACACGTCGGCCCTGTCGGCGGAGTGCACGTTGGCGCTGCGGCCCGGATACCGAGGGCTGCACCGGGAGTGCCGCCAGACCCGGGACGTCCCCCTGCCCCACGGGCGCGGGCTGCTGCTCCAGCGGCGGTGCGGGTGCGGCTGCCACAGCAAGCGGTAGCCGGACAGCACGACGCCCGGCCGCTGAAGCGAGCCCGGCCGGGCTCGTCGTGTGCGAGGGCTCAACCCGAATGCCGGCTCACGTAGTTGAGACGGCGCCGGAGATTCGGCGCACTTCCGTTGTCAGCGGTGACTGTCACAATTCCGTGCATGAGTGATGAGCTGCCATCGCCGGACATGTCCCTCGCCCTCGATGCCCCAAAGAACAAGGCCGTCATCAGCGAGTGGCTACTCGCGACCAGTGCTGTGCTCGCCCATCATCTCGGGGACACCGACACGGCCCGGCTGATCGCCGACGTGTCTTCGGCAGAAGTGGGCCTGTGGGACACGGAGTTTGGCCAGGAGTCCTACAGGGTCGTTCTCGTCGTGCCGCCTCACCTTTATACGACGTACGGCGATCCTGAACAGGACAGCATCGCGGACGTCATGCGGCAGGTGCTGTGGCCCTCGGGGAAGCAAATCGGTGTCCTTCAGGTGCAGCCCTCGATCCCTCCGCTCGGCCCCAACTGGCGGCAGCAGGTCAAGACGGCCAACGGCCCCAAGCCCAGTAACCAGGGGCGCAAGGTGCAGCTCGAACCCGGGCACCCGGTCGAAGATCAGCTCCGCTTCACGAACGAGTGGGAGCTGGACGTATACCGGGTGCTCAGGGAACGGCAGCACGCGCTACCCGACAACGAGACGATCGGGATCATGCCGCTGGGTGGCATGCGGGTTCGCGGGTGGACATTCGAGCCCGACCTGCTGATCACATATCGCGGGTACGCCGGGGTGATCGAGATCGACGGCCCGCAGCACAAGGGCCACGCCGGGCGTGACCACAGCCGCAGTCGCCTGCTCCTGCACTCCGGCGTGAAGGTGGTCGACCGCCTGAACGTCGAGGAAGTGAAGAGTCGGGCCGAGGTCGAGAAGTTCGTGAACGACTTCCTGACGCAGCTCCAGCGGTAGACAGCACGGAGCCCCCGCCGCGAGACGGGGGCCCGGTGTAACACGCCTCAGGCGACCCCTTTCCAGTCGATTCGGACGGACGCCGGATCGAGGCCACCGGCGGCCACCCCCAGCGGACGGCCACGCCGACCCGGCATCAGGGTGACCGTGGCCAGCAGCGCGAGGATTCTGCGGCGCCGCTCCAGCGGGTAGGTCTCCCGCCACCAGGCAAGGGCGTCGTCCGGGTCGGCCTGCTGCCGCCGGGCCAGCTCCGGCAAGTCGGTGCTGTCGAGCGGGCCAGGCTCCGCCGCTAAGGCTGCGGCGGCAGCGGCCTCGGTGATCTCCTGCTCGACGGCGGCGATCCGCTCCCTGATCTTGCGGGACGCGGCTCTGTACTCCACGGGGTCCGCCTCGTCGTCCCCGGCAAAGGCTTCCGCCAGCGCCTCCAGCCGTGCTGTCAGGGCTGCGTGAAGGGCGTTCAGTTCTTCGGTGGACGGTTCTGCCGGAGCCACCGCGACGGGCACCGAGAAGGCCGCTCGGGCGTCCTCCCGGCACAGCCGGGCAACCAGCACGCGCTCCACAAAGTCGTCCACCGGCTCGGCGGTACGGATCAGGTGCGCACTGGAGGTGCACCGGTACTGCTGGCGCTGTCCTGCCCGCGCGCCGCCAGGGCGAACCACGGCGCCACAGCCGTCCCTGCCGCACAGGTACAGGCCGGACCCCAGGTACTTGGGCTGGCGGCCGTCATCACCGCCTGAACCTGAGCGACGCGACGGGTCGTTCAGGACGTTGCGCAGGGCCAGCCACACGTCGTACTCCACAATCGCGTCCCATTGCGCCGGACCGGCGTCCTCACCCTTATGAGCCACCCGCCCGGCAATCCGGGGCGACAGCAGCACTCCCCGCAAGGTCTGGATGGTCCAGGCCTTGCCGCGCGGGGTAGGGATCTTGCGCTCGTTCCAATCGCGGCAGATGCCGGTCAGAGTGCGGCCGGTCTCGGGATCGGCCGCGTAGGCGAGCACCGCGTTGTCGGCGTTGGACGCGGACCTCCAGGCGTCGGGGGACGCGGGACGGGAGACCGTCGAGGAGGGCCGGGCTGGCTAGGGCCGCTCCCGCTTACGAGGGCTCGTGACGGCACAGGGACCGAGGCGCCTCGGCTCTTCGTGCGGGGGCTACGCCCGGTGGGGAGCGGGGGCTCACCTTGTGTGTGGGGAGTGCGTCGTCGGTCAGGCGGGGGCATCCCGCCGGTCGCGTGGCGGGGACCTCGCTGATCGCGCGGCGGGGACCTCGCTGATCGGGTCGGGGGCGCCTCATTGGCTTGCACGGGAACGCCTCAATGGCTTGAACGGGGGCGCCTCGCCGGTCCGCACGGGAACGCCTGGCCGGTCCAGACGGGAAAGGCTCGACGGTCCGTACGGGAACGCCTCGCCGGTCCGCACGGGGCACTTCGCCGGTTGAACGGGAGTGCCACGCCCCAGTGCGCGGGGAGGTGCCACACCCGCTGAGCGGGGCGCCTCGCCCGGTGCACGTAGGGCACCACACCCGGTTCACGCGGGGCGCTCACCCGGTGCACGTAAGAGCGCCCCGCCGTGTTCCCGCGGGCGCCTCCGCCGGTGCTCGTGGGGGCGCCTCACCCGGTGCGCACCGTGCCGTGCCCCGCGCGGTGCGCGCCGGGTCGTCCCCGCGCGGTGCGGACCGGGCCGTGCCCCGGGCGGTGCGTCTCTGGGGCCTCACGGCGCCTGACGCTCCGTCCTCATCCCGCCTCCCGCTCCGGTAACGCCTGTTCGCGGTCGGCGAGTCTGCGGAGCATCTCCAGGACGCGGTCGCGGGACTCGTCCGCCGCGTCGATGGCCTCCATGCACTGCCAGTACGTGCCCTCGTCGGCCGCGGCGCAGGCCAGGGCGACCAGGGCGATGCCGACCTCGCCGAGGAGGCCGCCGAGGTACATGAGCGTGTGGCGGGCGTCGCCCAGCTCCGTGAGCTGGCCCGCCCGCAACTCGCCCGGGGCCAGTTCGGGCGCGTCCAGAACGCCGCAGCCGCGTCCCGCCAGCTCCGTCAACCCCAAGGCCTCACCGCGCAGTTCGGGCGGGCCGGCGACGGCGAGACGGCTCCCTATCGCCTGCGCGAGAGCCTGCGCCTGCCACACCTCGGCCATGACCTCCCGGGCCTCGCCGCCCGCGGCCAGGGACCGCCTGCTCGTCACGATGAGCCGCACCGCGTCCATGCGCTGCCCCCGTCTTGTCCGACGCGCCCCGCGCGTCCGCCTGCCCGAACTCCCTTGTTCACTACCCAGAGTGAAGGCGAGCGAGACCAAAAGCCAGAGGAAGACGGAAATTAACGGACAACGATTCGGATTCGGGCCGCCATTTGATTACTGACAGTGAAAGCGGACTGTGCGGCTCCTCGCCGGTCAGGGCAGCGCGCTAGGTGTTCTGTCCGGGGAGGTTGTGGACGGGTGAGCCAGGTCTCGGCTGAGGGATCTTGAACGGGTGAGGGCCTTCCGGGTTCGGTGTGGATTGCGACGTCTGCACCGACCAGAAAGGCCCTCGTGGTCCACCGTAATGCACCCCTGACCGAGACCGGACGGCTGCGTCTG
>NZ_JBWKIF010000023.1:71834-135651 GCF_056432865.1 Streptomyces sp. NPDC044921 | reverse complement strand
GGGCCCCCGGGGGGGCCCCGGGGCGGGGGGGGGGGGGGGCCCGCCCCCCCCCCCCCGGGGCGGGCCCCCCCCCCCCCCCGCGCCCCGGCCCCCGCCCCCCCCCCCGGGGCCCCCCCCCGCGGCCTCACCCCACCTTGCGTCCCCGCAGGGGCTCCGTCCGTGCCCCGCCGCCCTGCTGGAGGCCCTGGAAGAACTCCCGGAGCACCTCCGTCGCCGTGCGCTCGGGCTCCCAGCCCAGCTCGGTGCGGGCCCGGGCGGAGTCCATCAGGGGCAGCCGCAGCACCGCGTCGAACAGGTGCGGCGACGCGGGCAGCAGGTGCAGGCCCCAGGCGGCCGCGATCGCCGACCGGGCCGCCGTGCGCGGCAGCCGCACCGGGCGCGCCCCGAGCATCTCGCCCAGCATCCGCGCGTCGACCGCGGGCTCGGCGGCCAGGTTGAAGGGGCCGCGGACGTCGCGGAGCACGGCCAGCCGGTAGGCACGGGCCGCGTCGTCCGTGTGCAGGGCCTGCACCCGCAGTCCCGGGATGTCGGGCAGGAAGGGCAGCATCTCCGGGCGGGCCAGCGGACCCGGCAGGAACCTGCCGCCGAAGATCCGGCGCTGCTCACTGGCGGACTCCCACTTGAACAGGAACGCCGGGCGCATCCGCACCACCCGCGTTGCGGGATGGTCGCGCTCGAACGTGTCCAGGGCGCGCTCCAGGTAGGCCTTCTCACGGCAGTACGCGGCGTCCGGCCAGCCGTGCGTCGGCCACGACTCGTCCACCGCCTCGTCCTTGGGACCGGGGGAGTACGCCCCGACCGACGAGGCGTGCACCAGCGCCGGCACCCCGGCCTCCGCCACCGCCTCGAACACCCGCATGCTGCCGAGCACATTGGTGCGCCAGGTCGCCGCCGGGTCGTGGGTCGGCTGGAACGCCCAGGCCAGGTGGACGACCGCGTCGGCGCCCCGGAACCGCTCCACGAGGTCGGACCGCTCGGCGGCCAGGTCGACCGCGTCCCAGTCCGTCTTCGGGGGCGACCAGTCGGGAAGGCGCCGGGCCAGGCCCAGCACGGAGCCGACGTCGGGATCCTCGGAGAGGAGACGCACCACGCTCGTGCCCACGTTGCCCGTGGCGCCCGTGACGACGACCCTCATGCCCGTTGCGCTGCTCACCTCTGGCTCCTCTCGGCCGTGTGGTTCCGCGAGAGACCACCGAGTACCCGGGTGGCAGGGATTGCACGTGGGCAGAAGGAAGCCCCGGCCGGACGGGGGAATCGCGGCCGGGGCGGCTCGGAGGTGGGCGCGGACGGCGGTCGCCTCTCGGCGAGGGGCTCCACAGGGCTTCAGCCGAACGATCGTCCCTGTGGGGGAATGGTGAGGCCCGGGGACACTGTCCCGTCCGCACCCACGTGTGGTTCAACGGGTAACTACCTCGGGGTGTTCCGCGGGAGCACGTCCCACGGCGTGAGGTGCGTCACCGCCGTTCGCCGTCGGGCATGGTCTCCGCCCAGAGGTTCTCCGCCTGCAGCAGCAGCGTGCCGAGCACCGCCGTGTGCGCGGCGCCCCGCTGGGCGTGCCCGCGCAGCTCGTCCTGCAGTTCCCCGTGGAGTTCGCGCAGCGTCTGCTCGGTCTCCTCGTCCGGCCGGACGTGCAGGCTGCCCTCGCGCAGCCTGTCCGCCTGCGCGTGGCAGGCGTCCCCGACGAGTTCCAGCATCCGCGCGTACGACCGCAGGGCCGGGCCCTCGGGCGGGGCCGGTGTCCGGTTGTCGTCCACCGACACCGCCAGGGCCCGGGTCAGCGCGGTGACGTGCCCGGTGACCCGGCCGAACCGCTCGTCCTCCTCCACCGGCGGCAGGGCGGCCCCGTGCGGGACCCGGTGCAGGGCGCGCAGCGGCGCGTAGGTCAGGCGCAGGCTCTCCTGGCTCCACCGGCGCGCCGAGTGCAGGGCCTCCAGGCGGTGCTCCAGCCCGGCCGAGGCGCCGAGCCAGCCGGCGGCGGTCTGCGCGTCCCACTCGCCCTCGCGCAGGTCGGCGGCGACGGTGTGCAGCACGTCCCCGACCTCCCGGGCGAGCGCCGCCAGGTTCTCCCGCACGTCCCGCAGGTGGATCGGCGGCAGGATCAGCGCGTTCACGGCGACACCGATGACGGCGCCCAGCGCGGCCTGCCCGATCCGGTGCCCCACGCCGGACAGGCTCACGGTGCCCGCGGCGAGGGTGAACAGGGCGGTGGTCGCCGCGTAGATGCCCTGGTCGCCGAAGCGGGGCCAGTTCGCGAGCAGCATCAGGACCGGGACGGACAGCGCGAGCGCCCAGGTGGTGTCCCCGGTGACGGCCTGCGCGCCCGAGGCGAGCAGGGCGCCGACGCAGATGGCGCCGAACTGCCGCGCGCCCTGCACGAGCGAGCTGTAGACGGTGGCCTGCACCAGGACCAGCGCCACCCACGGCGCCATCAGCGCCAGCGGGTCCCCCATCCAGACACCGCCCACCAGCCAGGCGATCACGGCGGCGACGGCGGCCTTCAGCGACTGGACGACCAGATCCCGTTCCCGGCCGGGGCCCCGCCAGGCCGCCCGCACCGCCTCCCAGGCGGCCCGTGACTCGCGCCGCACGGCGTCCACCGGCTGCACGGCACGGATGCCGTGCTCCAGGTTCCGTATCCGCCGCATCCGCCGCGGGGCCGTCGCCGCCGCCCCGAGCCGCGGGCCCGGCGCCGGGCCGGTGCCCGTCGCCGCCGTGTCCTCCTTGCTCCGCCGGCGCAAGGCACCCGCCCTCCGCCGTACCCCACTCGTCACACGCGTCATGCGCTGCGGGTATCCGGGTGACGGGGTGTTTCACTTCCGGGTCAGGCCAGCGGACTGCTGGCGAGGGCGGACAGCAGGTGCGCGGGGTCGGCGTAGACCGCGTCCGCGCCGGCCTCCTCCAGGTCCCCGCGGGGGATGCCGCCGCACAGGACGCCCACGCAGCGCACCCCGGCCCTGCTGCCCGCGCGCATGTCCCACACCGTGTCCCCGACGAACACCGCGCGCTCCGCCGGCACCCCGGCCAGCTCCAGGGCGTGCTCGACCGGCTCCGGTGCGGGCTTGCCCGCGTCCACGTCGTCGGCGCTCGCCGTGGCGGTGATGGCGTCGTCCGCGTCGATCGCCCGGCGCAGCGCGCTCAGCTCGCCGCCGCCCGCCGAGGTGGCCAGCACCACCGCCCAGCCCTCCCGGTGCAGCCGCCGCAGCAGCTCCCCGGCCTGCGGCAGCGCCGGCAGCCGGTCGAAGTACTGCCCGTACAGCGCCTTGTGCCCGGCGCTGATGTCCGCGTCCTGGTCCGGGTCCCGGTCGTCGCCCAGCACATGGGCGACGAGGTCGGTGGACGGCAGGCCGACGGCCCGGTGCACGGCGTGCATCGGCACCCGGTGCCCGGCCTGCCGGAAAGCCTCCCACCAGGCGACGACATGCAGATGGTTGGTGTCGACCAGGGTGCCGTCGACGTCGAACACGGCCGCGCGTTCCATAGGTTCGGTTCCTTCCTCTCCGGCCGCGCGAGTACCACGTCAGCCGGACGGCACTCGCCGCTCACGGGTCCAGGCCAGCAGCTCGTCGAGGGACCACGTGGTCACCACCCGCTCGGGCGGCACCCCGCACTCCTCCGCCCGGGCGCAGCCGTTGATCTGCCAGTCCAGCTGCCCCGGCGCGTGCGCGTCGGTGTCGACCGAGAACAGCACGCCCGCCTGCACGGCCCGGCGCAGCAGCCGCCGCGGCGGGTCGAGCCGCTCCGGCCTGCTGTTGATCTCCAGGGCCGTGCCCGTCTCGGCGAGCGCCGCGAACACCTCGTCCGCGTCGAACTCCGACTCCGGCCGCCCCCGCCCGGTCAGCAGCCGGCCCGTGCAGTGCCCGAGCACGTCCGCGTGCGGATTGCGCACGGCGGCCACCATCCGCCGGGTCATCGACCGGGCGTCCATGCGGAGCTTGGAGTGCACCGACACCACCACGACGTCGAGCCGCTCAAGCAGCTCCGGTTCCTGGTCGAGCGAGCCGTCCTCCAGGATGTCGCACTCGATGCCGGTGAGCAGCCGGAACGGCGCCCAGGTCTCGTTCAGTGCCGCGACCACGTCCAGCTGCTCGCGCAGCCGCTCCGGTGACAGCCCGCGCGCCACCGTCAGCCGCGGCGAGTGGTCGGTCAGCACCGCCCACTCGTGTCCCAGCGCGGCCGCGGCCCGGCCCATCTCCTCGATGGGGCTGCCGCCGTCGGACCAGTCGGAGTGCAGGTGGCAGTCCCCGCGCAGGAGCGCCCGCAGCTCCTGCCCGCCGCGCACGGCCGGCGGCTGCTGCGCCTCGGCCTCCAGCTTCTCCAGATAGCCGGGCACCTGCCCCGTCAGCGCCTCCCGCGCCACCTGCGCGGTCTTCGGGCCGACCCCCTTGAGCCCTTCCAGCGACCCGTCCGCCGCCCGCCGGCGCACCTCGTCCGCGCCGAGCTCCCTGAGCACCCGGGACGCCGTGCGGAAGGCGCGCACACGGTACGTCGGCGCCAGGGACCGCTCCAGCAGGAAGGCGATCCGGTCCAGTGCCTCTACGGGGTCCATCGCCACCTCCACCTCAAGAGTTCCCCAGGGCCCGCCGCGCCGCACGGCCGGGCGGCCGGTTTGCCCGGTGCCCGCCCGGGTACTGCGATGCCTCGTCCCACCGCTTCGACGAGGAGGCCCGCATGTCCGCCCCCACCGCGCCCCGCGACCAGGTAGCCGTGATCACCGGCGCCGACTCCGGCATCGGCAGGGCCACCGCCGTACGGCTGGCCCGGGCGGGCCTGGACGTCGGCATCACCTGGCACAGCGACGAGAAGGGGGCGCACGAGACGGCCGAGGAGGTCCGCTCGCACGGACGGCGGGCCGAGGTCGCCCGGATGGACCTCACCCGGCTGCCCGGTGCCGCCGACACCGTCGACGAGCTGTGCGAGCGCCTCGGCCGCATCGACGTGCTGGTCAACAACGCAGGCACCGGCACCATGACGCCCTTCCTCGACCTGGAGCTGTCCCGCGTGCGCGAGGTCCTCGACGTCGACCTCGTGGGACCGTTCCTGTGCGGGCAGAAGGCGGCGCGGCACATGATCCGGCAGGGTGACGGCGGGCGGATCGTCAACGTCACCTCCGTCCACGAGCACCAGCCGCGCGTGGGCGCCGCCCCCTACTGCGCGGCCAAGGGCGGACTCGGCCTGCTCACCCAGGTCATGGCCCTGGAGCTCGCCGAGCACGGCATCACGGTCAACGCGGTCGCCCCCGGGGAGATCTCCACGCCCATGACCGGGCAGGAGGACACCGACCCGCACACCGAGAGCCGCCCCGGCGTGCCGCTCGGCCGGCCCGGCGACGCCCGTGAGGTCGCCGCCGTCATCGCCTTCCTGGCGGGCCCCGACGCCTCGTACGTCACCGGTGCCTCCTGGAGCGTCGACGGCGGCATGCTCCGGATGGGCCCGCAGGCCGGCTCCCATCTGACGAGCCACGACTGGCGCCGGCCCTGAGCGGGCCGCGGTGAGACTGCGCACCAGCTCCTGCGAGGAGCCCGGGTTCCGCCGCGTCCGCCACGGGCGCGGCTTCCGCTACCTGGACGCCGACGGCCGGCGGCTGACCGATCCGGAGCACCTGGCCCGGATCAAGGCCCTGGTCATCCCGCCCGCCTGGCGGGAGGTGTGGATCTGCCGTCGCCCGAACGGCCACCTCCAGGCCGTCGGGACCGACGACGCCGGCCGCCGGCAGTACCTGTACCACGAGGAGTTCCGCGCCAAGCGGGAGCAGGCCAAGCACGAGCACGTCCGCGAGGTCGCCCGCACCCTGCCCGAGCTGCGCGCCCGGGTCGGTGCCGACCTCGCGGGGCGCGGGCTGAGCCGGGCCCGCGTCACCGCCTGCGCCGTACGCCTGCTGGACCTCGGGTTCTTCCGCATCGGCAGCGACCGGCACACCCGCGACAACGGCACCTACGGCCTGACGACGATGCTGCGCGAGCACGTCACCTGCGGCCGGGGCGAGATCGCCTTCAGCTATCCGGCCAAGGGCGGCATCGAGCTCGTGCGGGCTCTCGTCGACGAGCAGGCGCACGCCGTCGTCCGGGCCCTGCTGCGGCGCCGTCGGGAGGGGGAGCGGCTGCTGGCGTACTGGGAGGGGCGGGCCTGGCACGAACTGCGCGGCGCCGACCTGAACGAGGCGCTGCGGCGGCTGTCCGGGGTCGACATCACGGCCAAGGACTTCCGCACCTGGCACGCCACCGTGCTCGCCGCCGTCGCGCTGGCCGTCATCCCCGAGGCCGCCCGCGCCACGGCCGCGGCCCGGCGCCGTCAGGCGACGCGGGCCGTGCGCGAGGTGAGCCACTACCTCGGCAACACCCCTGCCGTGTGCCGGGCCTCCTACATCGACCCACGCGTCTTCGAACTGTTCGAGCAGGGGGAGACCATCGCGCCCGCGCTCACGCGGCTGGGGGAGCACGGGGACTTCGGGCGCCCGGCCACCCAGGGGGCCGTGGAGGCGGCCGTCCTGGACCTGCTCGACCGCTGACGCACGACCCGCGCTCCGACCGGTTCCGCTCTACGCTCGATGCATGACCGAAAGCGCGAGCCCGTACATGTCCCACCCGCGGATCATGGTGCTCGGGGTACAGCCGGGCACACCGCCGTTCCGGATCGTGGAGATCGACGGCCAGGTGGTCGGGGAGGCCAGAGCCGTCACGGACGTCCTCACGGCCGCGGCCGCGTTCGGCATCACGGTCCACGACCTGGACGACCCCGACACCGTCCGCTGGGTCGGCGGCGACAAGTTCACCTGGACCGTGCACTAGACCGCACGGCCGTGGCGTACGATTTCCCGATCATGGTGACGGCGGCGTGGACAAGTTCTACGCGCCGCGGGGCGTCCCGGCCGGCTGGGTCCTGGTGCTCACCTCCACCGCGGTCGAGGACCCCGCGCTCGTGGCCCGCCTGGAGTCCGTCGAGGGACTCGTCCGTATCGACGATCCGGCGTGAACCTCCGGGCGTCAGCCCTTCACCGGTGTCTTGGCCGGCCGGGTCCGGCGGGGCTTGCGGGCGTGGACCGCGCGGCTCAGGCGGCGGCCCAGGAGCAGGTAGCCGATCAGCGCACCCGTGGTGTTGAGGATGACGTCGTCGATGTCGAACGCGCGGCCCGTCACCAGGGAGCCCTGGGCGAACTCCACCAGCAGCATCACGACGGCCGTCAGCAGCAGGACGCGGACGATGCCGCGGGTGCGGGGCGCGACGACGGGGACGAGGACGCCGAAGGGCACGCCCAGCAGGATGTTGCCGCCGATCTGCTTGACGGCGTCGCGCAGTTCCGGCTGGTCGAGGTAGGCCCTGAGCGAGTCGCCCGGCTGGAGATTGGTGTGCGTCAGCGCCTCCGAGGCGGGCGACGGCTGCAGGGTCAGCCGTGCCAGCACCACGGCGAAGGCGACCATGAACGCGAAGGCGCACAGCATCGCCAGCAGCCGGAGGGGCAGCGGAAGCGGGCGTCGCTCGCTCCCGGTCCCCCCGGCGCGGGGGCGTGAGGCTGTACCGGCCATTTCTCCTCCAGTCGTCAACGTCCCTGCGTGGTACGGCGGTTACCCAGGGAAACGCCGACGATGCCGCCGTTTCCCGTTCCCACCGTCGGATTCCCGCCTTCCCCCGGAGCACTCGGCGGAGCCGCGCCGCACGCGGGCGGGTGAGCCGGTCAGCCTCCGTACGAGACGCGCACGTCCTTGAATCCCAGGGAGCGCAGCAGCCCTTCCAGCATGCCGGTGGTGTTCGACTCGGCGCGCGCGGTCAGCTCGCTCTCCTCGGCCGCGTCGCCGATGTGCCGCACCGCCAGCTGCTGCACGGCCTGTTCCCCGTTGGGGTTGTCCGAGAAGAGGTCGCCGAGCCGGTCGAAGAGGCCGCGCTGCTTGGACACGGCGTAGGAGCGGTCGGGGTCGAGGGCCGGCTTGCCCAGCCGGGCGTGGGGCAGCCGGAGCGTGGCCGACGTGCGGTCGGCGTTGACCTTCACGTCGTCCTCGCCGACCTTGCCCAGGTCGACGTAGGCGTCGACGGTGCCCGCCCCGACGTACAGGGTGCGGGTGCCGCGGATCGCGTCGGGGAGGAACTTGGCGTCCTTCTCCAGATCGACGACGACCTGGAAGTTGCCGGAGGCGGCGTCGTACCGGCTGATGTCCTGGATGGACTTCAGCAGCGCGGGGCCGGACCGGTCGTGGGTCTCGGTGCCGAACAGGTCCTTCAGGCCCGGGATCACGCTCAGCCGGATCCCGGCGAAGAACACGACGAGCACCAGCACGAGCGCGGCCACCACCTTGGCCCAGCCGGGCATGCGCCTGGGGAGGCGCTTGACGGGAGTCGTCATGCGACGGCCCTCCTTCCTACTCACCGCATGCCCACCACATCCCCTGCCAGACCGGTGAGTTGAGGATTCGGCGGTCCCGGTGGAGACACGCCGGGCGCACGGCCGTCACGGGCGGGGCGCCGCCCGGGCCTGCTCCAGCGCCGCGTCCAGCGTCGGCTGCGGGGGCAGTATCCGGGACAGTCCGGTGATGCGCAGCACGCGCAGGGTCAGCGGGTGCGAGCAGACCAGCAGCACGGAGCCGTGCCGGTCGAGGACCCGGCTGCGGGCCCGGTACAGCAGCCGCAGGCCCGAGCAGTCGAAGAACTCGATCCGGCTGAGGTCGAGCACCACCCGGGCGGCCGGGTGGTCGGTCTCCCGGTCCAGGTGCGGGGCGATCTCCGTGGCCGCCGCGAGGTCGATCTCGCCGCGGAACTCCAGCACCGTGTGCCCCCGTTCCCGGTGGACGCGCAGATGCCGGGTGAGCGGTGCAGGTTCCTGCCGCACGACGAGATCGCCTCCAGCCTGCTCCGTGCGTGGGGAGGGGCGCCGGTCCTCACAACCGTTCCCCGCCCTGCAAGTTACCCTCCAACGAGTGAATTTGAGCATGTTCGATTGACATATGTCTTTGAATTACAGCCGAGTTGGCCGAGGTTCGCGCGGGGGCGTACGCGGTCGTGAGCGCGGGCGCGTCACGGGGGCGTGTGTGACGGCGGGGGAGCCGGTGGCGTGCTGCTACGACAAGGCGTGCCAGGCCTTCCCGAGGGCCTGGCGGAACTGCTCGGTCTGGTGGGCCGTGAGGTTCCGCACCATCCGCTCCTCCAGTTCCCGGACGGGTCCGGCGTGTCGGGCGAGCAGCTCCCGGCCGGCGTCCGTGAGCAGGATCAGCAGCTCGCGGCGGTTGTGCGGATTGCGCTCCCGGCGTACCAGGGCGCGGCCCTCCAGGGAGCGGACCAGGTCGGCGATGGACTGGGCGGTGACGAAGGAGGCGCGGGCCAGCTGGGCCGCCGACAGTCCGTCGTGCCGCTCCAGCACGGTCAGCGCGGTGTACTGCAGGGCGGTGATCCCGGAGGGTCTGACCAGCTCGTCCAGGTGGGAGCGCACGACGAGCTCCACCTGCTTGACCATGTAGAGCAGGGACGGGGGCGCCTTGGCCGCCTGGGGGTCCAGCATGGGAAGCAGGCTAGACCATTGACAGGAAACCTGACCCTCGTGACACTGCGGACCAACAGGAATCCTGTTTGTTGAAATCTTGGCGACGACGCTGAGGAGTGGCGATGACCACCTTCCAGAGGGAACCCGGCCGGCTGTTCATCGGGGGCCGGTGGCGGGAGGCCGCCGACGGGGCGCGCACCGAGGTGGTCGACCCCTCCCGGGGCACGGTCGTCACCACCGTCGCGGAGGCCGGCCCGGCCGACGTCGACGCGGCCGTGCGCGCCGCCCGCGAGGCCTTCGACGACGGCGGCTGGTCCGGCCTGAGCGGCCGCGAGCGCGGCCGGGTGCTGCACCGGGTCGCCCAGCTGATCCGGCAGAACGCCGACGAGATCGCGGCCCTGGAGAGCCTCGACGTCGGCAAGCCGATCACCCTGTGCGGCGCGGTCGACGTGACCAACGCGGCCAACGACTACGAGTACTACGCCGGCCTCGCCCAGAGCCAGGACGGCGCCGTGCGCGACCTGCCGCTGAACGCCCTCGCCTACACCAGACGCGAACCGCTCGGCGTGGTCGCCGCGATCACCCCGTTCAACTTCCCGCTGATCCTGGCCGGCTCCAAGCTCGCCCCGGCGCTCGCGGCCGGCAACACGGTGGTGCACAAGCCCGCCGACGAGACCCCGCTCAGCGCCCTGTACATGGCCGGACTGCTCCAGGAGGCGGGTGTCCCCGACGGCGTGGTCAACGTCGTCACCGGCACCGGCCCGGTGGCCGGCGAGGCGCTGCTGCGCCACCGCGGCGTCGACAAGGTCGCCTTCACCGGCTCCACGGCGATCGGCCGGCACGTGGCGTCCGTCGCGGGGGAGGCGCTCAAGCCGGTCACCATGGAACTCGGCGGCAACGCCGCCCACATCGTCTTCGAGGACGCCGACCTGGAGAAGGCCGTCGGCGCGGTCATCAAGGGCTTCGTCTTCAACACCGGCCAGTTCTGCATGGGCGGCCCGCGTCTGCTGGTGGCCCGCTCCGTCTACCCGGCCCTGCTCGCCGTCCTCGCCGAGGCCGTCCCCGGTGTGCCGGTCGGCGACCCCCGCGACCCGGCCACCGTCGTCGGACCCATGGCGGCCGGGAGACACCTGCGGAAGGTCGAGCAGTACGTCGCCCTGGCCCGCGAGGAGGGCGCCCGCATCGTCTGCGGCGGCGAGCGGCTCGACCTGGACGGCGGCTACTACTACCGGCCCACGGTCATCGCGGACCTGTCGAACGACTCCCGCGTGATCCAGGAGGAGATCTTCGGTCCGGTCCTCACCGTGCAGCCCTTCGACGACGAGGACGAGGCCGTCGCCCTCGCCAACTCCACGCCCTACGGCCTGGCCTCGGGTGTCCAGACCGGCGACCTGGCCCGCGCGCACCGCGTCGCCGGACGGCTCCGGGCCGGGATCGTCTGGGTCAACGACTGGGCGATGCTCGACCCCGCGGTGCCCTTCGGCGGCGTGCGGGACTCCGGCCACGGCCGCGAGTACGGGCCCGAGGCGCTCGCCGCTTACACCAGGGTCAAGTCCGTCGTCGTCTCGCTCGACTGAGCCACCGCCAAGGAGTTCCAGCGATGCCCACCACCACCCGAGCCGCGGTCGTCGAGTCCGGCGGCGCGCCCTTCACCCTCTCCGACGTCGTCCTGGACGAACCCGGGCCCCACGAGGCGCTGGTCCGCATGGTCGCCGCCGGGCTGTGCCACACCGACCTCGGCGTGGCGAGCGGCGGACTGCCCTTCCCGCTGCCCGGTGTCCTGGGCCACGAGGGCGCCGGTGTCGTCGAGGCGGTCGGCTCCGCCGTCACCGGCATCGCGCCCGGCGACCACGTCCTGCTCTCCTTCACCTCCTGCGGCGACTGCCGCAACTGCCGTAACGGGCACCCCGCGTACTGCGCGACCTGGCTGCCGCTGAACCTGCTCGGCGGCAGCCGGGCCGACGGTTCGGCGACGATCAGCCGGGACGGCGAGGCCCTGGGCGGTCACTTCTTCGGGCAGTCCTCCTTCGCCGAACGGGCGCTGGCGGACGAGCGCAGTCTCGTCAAGGTCGACCCGGAGGTGCCGCTGGCGTCGATCGCCCCGCTGGGCTGCGGTGTGCAGACCGGCACCGGTGCCGTCTGGAACGTCCTGAAGCCGGGCACGGGAGACACGGTCGTCGTGCTGGGCGCCGGGGCGGTCGGCCTGTCGGCCGTGATGGCGGCGGCGCTCACCCCGGCCACGAGGGTCGTCGCCGTCGACCGGGTGGCCGAACGCCTCGCGCTGGCGCGGGAACTGGGGGCCACCGACACCGTCGACACCCGCTCCACCGACCTCGACTCCGCCCTCGCCGGGATCACCGGCGGCCGGGGAGCGGACGGCGTCGTGGAGACCACGGGCAACGTCGGCGTCCTGCGCCGGGGCGTCGACGCGCTGGCCGCCCGCGGCACCCTGGTCGTCGTCGGCGCCCCGCCCTTCGGCACCGAGGTCGCCCTGGACGTCAACGGCCTCCTCGGCGGCAAGCGGATCGTCGGCCTGACCCTGGGCGACAGCGAGACCCGGACCATGATCCCGGCCCTGGTCCGCCTGGTGAAGGAACACCGGCTCCCCCTCGACCGCCTGATCGGCACCTACCCCTTCGAGGACATCGACCGGGCGGTCCAGGACATGCGATCGGGCAGGACGATCAAGCCCGTCCTCACGTTCCGAGGCACACCGGCAGCCCAGCGCACCGCGGCGCCGAGCGGGTGACGCGGGCCGGACGGCGCCGGACACGCGGCGGATCGGCGCGGCGGCGGCCGAGCCGTGACGCGGGCTTGCGGGGCGGGGCGGCTACGGCGGCTCGGCGGGGCTGGACGGGGCTGGCCGGAAGACGCGGGGCACCACCTGTCCGGGTGCTGCGGCTGGGGTTGCGCGCGGTGGTGGGTCGGCGGGGCTGGGCGGGCGATGCGGGGCACCGCCTGTCCGGGTGCTGCGGCTGGGGCTGTGCGCTTGGCGGGAGCCGCCTGTGCGGACGCGGCGGCCGGGGGCTGTGCGCTTGGCGGGAGCCGCCTGTGCGGGTGCTGCGGCTGGGGTTGCGCGCGGTGGTGGGTCGGCGGGGCTGGGCGGGCGATGCGGGGGACCGCCTGTGCGGACGCGGCGGCTGGGGGCTGTGCGCTTGGCGGGAGCCGCCTGTCTCGATGCCGCGGCTGGGGCTGAGCGCCGTGGTGGGTCGGCGGGGCTGGGCGGGCGATGCGGGGGACCGCCTGTGCGGACGCGGCGGCCGGGGGCTGTGCGCTTGGCGGGAGCCGCCTGTCTGGATGCTGCGGCTGGGGCTGTGCGCTTGGCGGGAGCCGCCTGTCCCGACGCGGCGGCTGGGGCTGTGCGCCTGGGAGCCGCCCGCCTCACGGCAGCGGCGCGTCCGTTACCGGCTCCCGCCCGCCCGGAGCCCGTTCGCCGGGCGGCGTCGTCCGTCCCCCAGGACGGAGGGGGCCCCAGGTGAGGATGCCCACCCGGGGGCCTGTGCGGCCTCGCGGGCGTTGCCCCCCTGCACGGAGCCGGTTGGTTCGGGAGGGCTGCCCGCCTGGCGGGCGCTATTCGCACAGTTGGGAGCTCACCGAGCCCGGCCGGAGCTGCCCGACCGGCCGGGCGGCCCGTTCGCCCGGCGCGAGCCGTACGTCCGGCCGCAGCCGTCCGGCCGGTCAGGGCCTCCTCCCGCCGGCCGGGACTCCCTGTCCTTGCCGGGCCCGCTCGGCGGACTCTCCCGCCAGGCCGGCGCGGCAGGCCCTCGAAGGCAGCCCCCCGGGACCCTGCGGCGTTCCCCCCGCTCAGTCGTTCACCAGCACCAGCTTCCCCGTCGTGCGGCCCGTGTCGCCCTGGGCGTGGGCCTCGGCCGCCGCGGCCAGCGGGAACGTGCCCGCGATGGTGGCGCGGAGCGCCCCCGCCTCGGCGAGTCGCCCGATCGCCTCCATGCCCGCGCGGTCCGCGTCCACCAGCATGCGCAGCGCCCGGACACCGAGCCGCTCGGCCTCCGCGTAGAAGTCGTCCGAGCCGCCCGGCAGGATCGAGACCACCACACCTCCGGGCCGCAGCACGCGCAGCGAGCGCAGGGACGTGTCGCCGCCGATCGTGTCCAGCACCACGTCGACGTCCTTCACGGCCTCCGCGAAGTCGGTCTCCCGGTAGTCCACCGTCTCGTCCACGCCGAGCCCGCGCAGGAAGTCGTGCTTGCCCGCGCTCGCCGTGCCGATCACGTACGCGCCGCGTTCCTTGGCGATCTGCACCGCGACGTGCCCGACCCCGCCCGCGGCGGCGTGGATCAGCACGCGCTGACCCGGCCGCACGTCCGCGTACTCGGTCAGCGCCTGCCACGCGGTGAGCGACACCAGTGGCAGCGCGCCCGCCTGGACGTGGTCGATCCCGGCCGGCTTGCGCGCGAGGGCCCGCACCGGCGCGATGACGTACTCGGCGTGCGCACCGTGCCCGAAGGGATACGGCAGCATGCCGAAGACCTCGTCACCCGGCACGAACGCCGCCACGCCGATGCCGACCGCCTCCACCACGCCCGAGACGTCCCAGCCGAGCACGAAGGGCGGCTCACCGAGGAACCCGCCGGTCGCGCGGTGCTTCCAGTCGGTCGGGTTCACTCCGGCGGCCCGCACCCGGACCAGCACCTCGTTCGGTCGCGGCACCGGCCGCTCGATCTCCACTTCCTTCAGGACCTCGGGACCGCCGAGGACGTCCTGGCTGATGGCTCGCATCGTGTTCTGTGTGCTCATGGTGATCCAGCGTGCCGGTTCGCACACCCAGCGCCAATGGCAAGATTGCCAACATTCGATAGGATCGTGCCATGCGGCGTGAGCGAGTGGTGGTCCTGGCCCTGGACGGCGTCTACCCCTTCGAGCTGGGCATCCCCAGCCGGATCCTCGGCGCGGCCGACGGCCGGTACGAGGTGCTGACCTGTTCGGTCGACGGCGGCCCGGTGCGCACCAACGCCGACTTCGGCGTCACCGTGGAGCACGGCCCCGAGGTCCTGGCCACGGCGGGCACGGTCGTGATCGCCCCGGTCGCGCCCGACCGGCTGAGCGAGGAGGTGCCGGACGCCGTCCTGGCCGCCCTCGCGCTCATCCGCCCCGGCACCCGCATCGTCTCCATCTGCACCGGCGCCTTCGTCCTGGCCGGAGCCGGGCTCCTCGACGGGCGCCGGGCGACCACCCACTGGCAGGTCGCCGACCGGTTCCGGCGCATGTTCCCGCGCGTCGACCTCGACCCGGACGTGCTCTTCGTCGACGACCACCCCTTCCTCACCTCGGCCGGGGCGGCCTCCGGCGTGGACGTCTGCCTGCACCTCGTCCGCAAGGACCACGGCAGCGGGCTCGCCAACAGCGTCGCCCGGCGCTGCGTCGTCCCGCCGTTCCGCGACGGCGGCCAGGCCCAGTACATCGAGCAGCCCGTGCCCGAGCAGGGCGCCGCGAGCACCGCCGCCACCCGCGCCTGGGCCCTGGAACGCCTCGGCGAACCCCTGACACTGGCCGATCTCTCCGGCCACGCCCGGATGAGCCAGCGCACCTTCGCCCGCCGCTTCCACGACGAGGTGGGGCTCAGCCCCGGCCGCTGGCTCATCCAGCAGCGTGTCGCCCGGGCCCGGCACCTGCTGGAGTCCAGCGACCTGACGGTGGACCAGATCGCGGGCATGGTCGGCTTCGCCACCGGCGCCTCCCTGCGCCAGCACCTGCACGCGGCCATCGGGGTCTCGCCGCAGGCCTACCGCCGTACGTTCCAGACCGCACGCTGAACCGCGCCCCGCCCGCCTCAACTCGCCTGCTGCGGAAGAGCATTTGTCGACCTGTTGCCTTCTCTCGGAGCGTGACGGAACCCTCACCTCCGCCGGGGGTCGAGGTTGATCCTTTCAGGTTCAAACCCGATAAGGTTCCGATCGGCGCTGCGAGTTCGCGATCGCGTCCGGTCGATTCGCAGTGCGTACTCATGAGTGCGATCCACACCCCCCCTTGTCTGATCGTGTTGCTCGAAGGATGCAGATGGAACTCGCCACTCCGCCACCGGCGGCGCGGGCCCCTGTCGCCTGGTACAGCTGGTGGCTGATGCCGCTGGGCCTGGGAGGCGGGACGGTTGCCGCCACGTTCCTGAGTTCGCAGCGAATAACCGTGGCCGTCGCCGGAGTCGCGGCGACGGCGGCCGGCACCGTGTGCGTACGCCTGCTGCTGCGCACCCGGGCGCAGCTGCACCGGGCGGAGCGTTCCTTCCGCACCACGCAGACCGAGCACACCCTGCAGTGGCAGCAGCACGTGGCGGGCCTGGAACGGAAGTCCGCCGCCGAGCGCACCGCCCTGGAGTCCCGGCTCACCGAACAGAACGCCGCCTGCGAGCGGCGCCTGGCCGAGCAGAGCACCACGTACGAGACGCAACTCGCCGAGCAGTCCCGGGCCTACGAGGAACGGCTGACCGAGCAGGCCGCCTCCTACGAGGCCCAGCTCGCCGACCAGGCCGAGGTCTGGCGGGAGCAGCTCTCCCACCAGCTCGCGGCGGTCGCCCGGCTCGCCGACGAGCAACTGCCCGACGCCATGGACAGACTGCGCTCCGGCGAGGCGATCGACGACGTCCTGCCGACGGTCGGCCAGTGCGCGAAGGTCAGCGCCGAACTCCAGGCGGAGCTGCGCAAGTTGCTGCGCACCGCCCTGATCGGCCTGGAGGCGGAGTTCGACCGCTCCACCACCGCCGAACAGGCCGTCATCAGCATCGGCAACCGCATCCACGTCCTGACCAGCAAACTGCGCGGCCGGCTGCACGAGATGCAGGGCGAGCACGGCAGGCTGCCGGCCGTCGCCCGCGGCCTGATGGAGCTCGACCAGGAACTCGGCCCCGCCGACTCGCTCGCCGCCAGCATCGGTGTGCTCGGCGGCTCGGACCGGCCCGGCCGGCAGTGGCAGGAACCGCAGCGGCTGCTGAGCGTGGTGCGCGGCGGCATCGGCCGGATCAAGGACTTCCACCGCGTCCAGGTCCGCCACCTGCCCGAACTCGGTGTCGACGGCGGCCTCGTGGACCACCTCACGCTGATCTTCGCCCATCTCCTGGACAACGCGGCCCGCTACTCGCCGCCCACCGAGCCGGTGCTCATCTCCGGCAGGGAGGTGCCTAACGGCGTCGGGATCGAGATCCAGGACTCCGGCAAGGGCCTGAGCGAGGAGAAGAAGCGGGAGGCCGAGCACGCCCTCGCGGGCACCGCCCCCGGCGCGGGCCTCGGCGGCATCACCGAGGACGCCAGCATCGGCCTGCGCGTGGTCGGCGCCCTCGCCCGCCGCTACGGCATCCGCGTCACCTTCGCGGACTCGCCCTGGCTCGGCACCTCCGTGGTCGTCGTCGTCCCGCACAAGTACTTCAGCCCGCTGCCCTCGGCGACGAGCGTCCCGGGCGCGGCAGCCACCCCCGCCGCGCCCGGGACCGCCGCTCCCGCGGCCGGCCCGGCCCGGGACGGCACCCCCGCGCCGCCGCCGTCCGGGCAGGCGACCGCCGTCCGCGCCGAGACCGTGGACACCACACCCGGCGGCCTGCCCCGGCGCCGCAGCAAGCGCAACGACACGGACGCGCCGAGGCAGCCCGAGCGGTCCGAGCAGCCCGAGCACACGGACCGGACCACCGTCGCGACCGTGCCGCCGGACGCCTCCTTCTCCGGTCTCGCCGCCTTCGCCACCGCGGGACGCGCCGCCGCCGCGGCCCCGCGGGCGGCCGACGACCGCGACATCCCCGCCGGACGCGAGTCCACCGAGCACCGCACCGAAGAGAGCGACTAGTCCTCATGACGCACCAAGGAACAGACGTGAGCTGGGCGCTCCGCGATCTCGTCGAGAGCATCCAGGAGATCCGCTTCGCCCTCGTGGCCTCCAGCGACGGCAAGGCCATCACCTCCTACGGCGCCGAAGACCCCGACGACGTCGACCGCTTCGCCGCCGTGGTCGCCGGACTGCAGGCCCTGGCCCAGCCGGTCGCCGAGCAGTTCCCCAAGTACGCCGGGCAGTTGCGCCTGGCGATGATCGAGGTCGACGGCGGGCACCTCTTCGTCGTGCGCGCCGGTGTGGAGACGTACCTCGGCGTCCTCGCCAGGGAGGGCCTCGACCAGGGGCTGCTCGGGCACCAGATGAGGGACCTGGCCCGCAGGATGGGTGAGCTCCTCGGCACCACCGCGCGCCTGGAGGAGCACTCTGGATGAGTGCCCCCCGCAGGCCGTCCGACCCGTCCGTCTCGAGCGCTACTACGTCCTCACCGGCGGGCGCAGCGGACCGGGCGGTTCGGCCTCGGACCTCGACGTGGCGACCCTGGTGGTCGCCCGCGCCGCCCCGTTACCGGGCATGCAGCACGAGCACGAGGAGATCCTCCGGCGCTGCCGCGATCCGCTGTCGGTCGCCGAACTCGGCGCCCACCTCGGGCTGCCCTTCAACATTCTCGCGGTGCTGCTGTCGGACCTGCTGGAGGCAGGTCACGTCGAAGCCCGTCACCCCATCCCGGCGCACGGCGCCGGCCGCGGGCCCGACCTGGCGCTCCTTGAGGAGGTACTCAGTGGACTTCAAAGGCTTTGACCAACCCGGACAACGGGCGGCCGGGGACACCCGCTCGGTGAAGGTGATGATCGCCGGCGGGTTCGGCACCGGGAAGACCACCATGGTCCGGTCGGTGAGCGACATCAGGCCGCTCACCACCGAGGAGACCCTCACCGAGGCCAGCGCCGGCGTCGACCGGCTCATCGGGGTCGCCGACAAGACGCGGACCACCGTCAGCCTGGACTTCGGCAAGATCGACCTCAACGACAGCCTGGTGCTGTACCTGTTCGGCACGCCGGGCCAGGAGCGGTTCTGGTTCCTGTGGAACGGGCTGTTCAAGGGGGCGCTCGGCGCGGTCGTGCTGGTGGACACCCGCCGGCTGGAGTCCAGTTTCCGGGCGATCGAGGAGATGGAGCGCCAGGAGGTCCCCTTCGTCGTCGCCCTGAACGTCTTCCCCGACTCCCGGCACCACCCCGTCGAGGAGATCCGGGACGCCCTGGACATCCCCGAGCACACCCCGGTCGTGGCCTTCGACGCCCGGGACCGGGCCTCCAGCAGGGACGTCCTCGTCGCGCTGATCCACCACCTGAAGGAACGCCCGACCGTGGCCCTGGAGGCCCGATGAACGATTCGCCCGACACCCCCCTCCAGGCCCCACGCGGCTGCCCCGTCGCCCATCACGGGGCCGAACCGGTCCGCCTGTACGGCCCGGAGGCCGCGGTGGACCCGGCGAGCATCTACGAGCGGCTGCGCAAGGAGCACGGCTCGGTCGCGCCGGTCCTGCTCGAAGGCGACGTGCCGGCCTGGCTGGTCCTCGGCTACCGGGACAACCGGCGGGTGCTGGACAACCCCCGCCAGTTCAGCCGGGACGCGAGGATCTGGCGGGACTGGGCGGAGGGCCGCATCGAGGAGACCTCGCCGCTGATCCCGATGCTGGGCTGGAGGCCGGACTGCGTCTCCCAGGACGGCGAACCGCACCGCAGGCTGCGCGCCGCCGTCACCGACGGGCTGCAGGCCGCCGCCGCCCGGGGCGTCCGGCGCCACGCGACCCACTTCGCGAACAAGCAGATCGACGCGTTCGCCGACGCCGGGCGCGCCGACCTCGTGCGGGACTACGCCGATTACCTGCCGATGCTCGTGCTCACCCGCGTCCTCGGACTGCCCGAGGCGGAGGGGCGCGACCTGGTCCGGTCCTGCGCCGAGGTCCTCAAGGGCGGTGAGGACGCGCTCGCGCACGACGAACGCATCAAGACGATCCTCGCCCGGCTCGCCGAGCGCAAACGGACCGAACCGGGCGGCGACTTCACCACCGCCCTGCTGCGGCACGCGGCGGGCCTGGACGAGGACGAGGTGGTCAGTCACCTGCGTCTCGTCCTGATCGCCGCGCACACCACGACCAGCAACCTGCTCGCCCGGGTCCTGCAGTTGCTCCTCACCGACACCGCCCGGCTGTCCGGGCTGATCGGCGGGCAGCTGAACATCTCCGCCCTCGTGGAGGAAGTCATGTGGAACAGCCCGCCGCTGGCCGTGCTGCCGGGCCGGTTCGCCGCCGGTGACCTGGAACTCGGCGGCCATCGCATCCAGGAGGGCGACCTGCTGGTGCTGGGCCTCGCCGCGGGCAACGCCGACCCCGAGATCCGGCCCGACACGAGCGTGTCGGTGCAGGGCAACCAGGCGCACCTGGCGTTCAGTTCGGGCCCGCACGAGTGCCCCGGGCAGGGCATCGGCCAGTCCGTCATCGAGATCGCCGTGGACGTCCTGGTGCACCGTCTGCCGGGGCTTTCCCTCGCGGTGCCCCCGGAGGAGCTCAGCTCGACCGCCTCCACGTGGGAGTCCCGGCTGGACAGCCTGCCGGTCGAGTTCCCCGCCTGAGCGTGCGGCGGTGGCGGCCGGACCTCTCCGCCGCCGGGCACCACCGCCGCCTCACACGGTCAGCAGGTCGTCCACCGAGCCCCGCCCGGCCAGCTCGGCCGTGGCCACCGGGCCCTCTTTCGCCGCCGCGTAGCGGCCGGTGGTCAGCGCCCACTCGTAGTTGCCGCCGATCCAGTGCTGGATCGCCTCCACGCCCATCCGCACCCGGTCGCGCTCCGCCTCGTCCAGCCGGAGCTCGTCGCACATCCGCGGGACGCGGGCCTGGAGTTCGAGGTACTCGTCGAGGCACCCGGTCGTCATCCGGTACGCCTCGTCGGTCGCCTCCTGCCAGGAGCAGCCGCGTTCCCGGCGGAGCACGGCGATGAGGTTGTGGCCGTCGCCGCGGCGCTCCTCCCGCTCGAAGGAGTGGATGTCGTTCATGAACCCGATGGTGTCCGCGGCCAGATCGCGCATCCGCTCCATCACCGGATGCGCCATCGCCTGCGCCGGCACCTCGAAACCGCGGCTGCGCTCGCCCGCGTCGATGCTGTGGTGGATGCCGACCGTGCGGCGCCGGAACGCGGCGTACTCGTCGAGCCCCAGGGTGCCCTCCAGCCCTCGGGCGGCCAGGTCGACCTCCTCGCAGTGCGCCACCAGGAAGCGCCCCCAGGAGGCGGCGAACCGCGTCCTCCATGTCAGGGACATGCCATGAGAAAGATGTGTCCAGACCTCCGTCCACGCCAGCGTGATCGGACATATGACCCGGGGTGGCCTGCCGACGGGCCGCAGGGGCGTGACGACGAGCTCCCGCGCGACGTCCGCTATGCGGTCGGCCCGGTCCGGCCGGCTGGAGTCGAACTGGTCGTCGAAGAGGAAGGCCAGCGAGAACCAGTTCATCAGGACGACCATGTCGTCCGCCGAGGCGTACGGGTACGTGCGGGCGGCGGCCTGCGGCAGGTCCCAGGACTTGTACTCCTCGAACCCCTCCCGGCTGCGGACCAGGCGCATCTCCCACACCCAGCGCAGATGGCGGGCCCGGGCGTACTCCAGGTGCTCGCTCACGGGAGTGTCGAAGGGGAGGTCGAACCGGACGTCCTGAGGCATGCGCTTCCTTCCGGGAGACGGACCGCGGAGCCCCCCAACCCCTGCGAGCGGACGGCGCACCGCCACCCGCACACTCGAACTCGGCTTCGGGGTCCGAAAGTTGAACCGAGAAGCGGTAGCAGGCTGCCCACGGCGGGAACCAGCCATTCCGTGACCCCGCCGTGATCTCGGTTACTGCGGAAAGCGCCTGAGCTGCATACACTCCCTCCTTCCCCACGTGGTGCCGCGGCCGGTGCGCGCCCGGCGGGAGGCCGACGAGCCGGACGGCCGTGAACCCATGCGCCACGGACGGTGGTTGAACGCCGACTGAAACGGGCGGTCCGGGATATCCGCAAGGTACGGGGCCGCGGGGCACGACCGCCCCGCGGCCGGAATCCTGCGGAGGAGACATGGCACTGGTGAAAGCGGGGGTCATCGTGCTCGACTGCGCCGAGCCCGAGAAGCTCGCCGTGTTCTACAAGGAACTGCTGGAGGGGGAGGAGTCGGACGCGACGGCCAACCGCGTGGAGATCAGGACCGCCGACGGCTTCCGGATCGCCCTGCGGCGGGACATGAACGCCACCCCGCCCAGCTGGCCGCGCCCGGAGAACTCCCTCCAGGCCCACCTGGAGTTCGTGGTGGACGACCTCGACGCCGTGGAACGCCGCGTCGTCAGCCTCGGCGGCCGCCCCCTGGAGGCCAAGGAGGCCTCCGGCCCCCTGGAGGAGCGCGGCTACGCCGACCCGGCGGGCCACTCCTTCACCCTGCGCCGCACCGCCCCGACGGCACCGAAGCAGGGCTGACCCGGCGGGGGCGGTGCCCCGCTGCCGTGCTGCGGCCGGAGTCGCACCTCACCGGGGAGGCGCTCGGGACGCGGCCTGGGCACACAGAACGGCCCCGCCCGGTCCGGGCGGGGCCGTTCGGCGCCGGGGCCGGCCGCGTCAGTCCCGGCCGCCCTTCTCACCGGCCGGCCACGTGCCGGTCGAGCGCTCGATCGCCTTGGCGCCCGCGCGGTCCACGGCACTGCGCACCACGGCGAAGATGGCGCCCTGGATCGCGGCGGCCAGCAGGACCTCGCCCCAGCCGCGGTCCTTGTCCAGCGCGTCGGGCGCGTCCTCCTCGTGCCGGATCGCCATCCACGTCTTGCGGAAGGCGAGTCCGGCCAGCCAGCCGCCCGACCAGCCGAGCACGAACCCGAGCGGCTGGTAGGCGAGGGACATCTTCTTCTTCTTTGCCACGGGGATCTCCTTGGTGACTGAGTGACTGAGTGACTGAGTGACTGAGTGACTGAGTGACTGAGGACGGGACGGGCCGAACGTGGTCAGGGGGTGTGGGCCGCCGGGATCCGCTCCTCGGCGCGGACCGGTCCGGGCGGGGTGCCGTCGCCGAACGGCCGGCCGCCCAGCTCCTCGCGGTGGTGCGGCGTCAGCCAGCCGGACAGGTCCGGCCCCAGCGGCACGACACGGGTCGGGTTGATGCCCGTGTGCACCTGGTAGTAGTGCCGCTTGATGTGGTCGAAGTCGACGGTGTCGCCGAACCCGGGCGTCTGGTAGAGGTCGCGCGCGTACGCCCACAGCACCTGGTTCTCCGTCAGCTTCCACCGGTTGCACTTGAAGTGGCCGTGGTAGACGGCGTCGAAGCGGACCAGCGTGGTGAACAGCCGGATGTCCGCCTCGGTGATCGTGTCGCCGACGAGGTACCGCTGCCGTTCCAGCCGGGCCGCGAGCAGCTCGAGCCGCCGGAACACGCCCGCGCAGGCGGCCTCGTACTCCTCCTGCCCGGTGGCGAACCCGGCCCGGTACACGCCGTTGTTGACGCCCTCGTAGACGTCCGCCATCACCTCGTCGATCTCGTCGCGCAACCGCTCCGGGTACAGGTCGGGTGCCCCCGGACGGTGCAGGGCCGTCCACTCGGTCGCGAGGTCGAGCGTGAGCTGCTGGTAGTCGTTGGTGACGAGCTTCCCGCTGGGGACGTCCACGAGCGCCGGCACGCTGACACCGCCCGGGTAGTCCGTCTCCCGCCGGTCGTAGGCCTCACTCAGGTAGCGGATGCCGAGGACCGGGTCGCGCCCGTCCTCGTCCAGCGTGAAGCGCCAGCTGCGGTCGTCCTGGACCGGATCGGCGACGGCCAGCGACAACGCGTCCTCCAGGCCGAGCAGCCGCCGGGACACCAGCGACCGGCTCGCCCACGGGCAGGCGCGGCTGACGACCAGCCGGTAGCGGCCGGCCTCCACCGGCCAGCCGTCCCGGCCGTCCGCCGTGACCCGGTCCGCGAAGTGCGCCTTGGACCGTTTGAACGTCCTCCTCCCGTAGGCGCTGTTGCCGTCGTCGCCGTCGTCGCGGCTCATGGGGGTGACCTCCTTTGCCGTACGTGTTCCCTGGTGAACGCGTTCCCCGTTTTCCGCGGACGGCACGGTGTGAGCACCGCCGACCGGGGCAATCGGCGGGGGTGACTGAACAAGGATCTGATCGGAGGACACGCGTCACCGTGCTGGTGGCGCTCGCGGCCAACCTGGTGATCGCGGCCGCGAAGGCCGTCGGCGGCCTCGCCGCGGGATCACCCGCCCTGCTGTCGGAGGCGGCCCATTCGGTGGCCGACAGCCTGAACGAGGTGTTCCTGCTCGCGGCCCTGCGCCGCAGCCGCCGCCCCGCCGACCGGCGGCATCCCTTCGGCTACGGCAAGGAGCGGTTCTTCTGGTCGCTCCTCGCGGCGGTCGGGATCTTCGTGATGGGTGGCTGTTTCTCGTTCTTCCAGGGGATCGAGGCCCTGACGAGCGACTCGGAGGAGGACCTCGGCGGCTATGTCGCCGGCCTGATCGTGCTCGGCGTCGCCCTTCTCGCGGAGGGCGGTTCCCTGCTGCGCGCGCTGTACCAGGCGCGACGGCAGGGCGGCGCCGGTGACGGGCTGCGGGACCCGGCCCTGCGGACGGTCGTCGCGGAGGACGGCACCGCGGTGCTCGGCGTCACGCTGGCCATCGTCGGCATGGCGCTGCACATGGCCACCGGGCAGGTGGTGTGGGAGGCGGGCGCGTCGCTCGCGATCGGCACGCTGCTGGTCTACGTCGCCTACCGGCTGGGCCGGGAGGCCCGCGACCAGCTCATCGGCGAGGCGGCCGACCCGGAGGCGAGCGGCCGCATCCGGGCGCTGCTGCGGGCGCAGCCCGAGATAGACAGTGTGGAGGCGCTGTTCACGATGAAGACGGGCCTCGACTCGACCCTGGTGGCGGCCCGCGTGGACCTGGTGCCCGGGCTGGACAGCGAGCGCGTGGAGGAGGTCGCCGTCCGCATCAAGCGTTCCATCGCCAGCACGGTGCCGGAGGCCGACCAGATCTTCCTCGACGTCACGGACCGCCGCCTCGGACGCGAGGCAGCCGAAAGCCCCGCCGCGACGGGGGAGCGCGGCGGGGCCTGACCCACGCGTGCCCGGCCGGCGGCGGTTCATGCACCCGGGCGGAAACTTTCTGCCCCGCCACCCGCTGAGGCGGCCGCTCCGGTCCCGCGGACGTCCGGTCGGCGTCCGGGTGCCGGTCCCGGCCGGGGGACCGCGACCGGAGGCGCCGCACCCCGACTCCGGGCGCCGGAACACGCGCCCGAGGCGGCGGCCGTCACAGCGCGGGCGGCCCAGACCGCGGCCCCGCAGCCGGGCAGGCCTGCTCCGCCGGCTCCAGGACGGACACGGGGCCCTCCTCTCCTCACCCGTGACCTCACGGGCCGTCAGGTCCCGTTGGACGGGACCGTCCTGCCGTTGGGCGAGGGGGTGGCTTGAGGCCGGCGTACTCCACGCGCGGTCGCACGTGGAGTGCTTCACCGAGGCGCCACCGCCATCCGCACGGCCAGCGCCGTCATCACCCCGCTCGCGACCAGCGCCGTCACCAGCCGGCCGCGGTGCCCGGTCAGGGCCCGGCCCAGCAGCGCGCCGCTCCCGGCGAGCAGCACCTGCCAGCTGGCGGAGGCCGCGAAGGCGGCCAGCACGAACACGCCCTGCTGGAACGGCCCGGCCGGACCGGAGGCCTGCGACCCGAGCACGAGCGCGGCGAAGTAGATCACCGTCGTGGGGTTGAGCAGGGTGATGCCGAGCAGTCCCCAGAACGCCCGGCCGGGGCTCGGGGGAGCGGGGACCGTGCGCGTGGCGAGCCGGTGGTCCCGGTACTCGCGCAGTGCGCCGAGCGCGCCCCGCACCGCGAGCCCGAGCAGCACCAGCACGCAGACCCACCGCAGCGGCCCGAGCACCGGCCGCAGCGCACCGGCCAGGGCGGTCCCGCCGAGCGTCGCGGCGAGGGCGTAGATCCCGTCGGCGGTGGCGACGCCGAGGGCGGCGCAGACACCGGTGCGCAGGGACGTGCGGGCGGCGAGGGAGACGAGGTAGGCGCCGACGGCGCCCACGGGGACGGCGATGCCGTAGCCGGCGAGCAGTCCGGCGACGAGCGCGGCGGTCATGACCGGGGCGCTGCCGGACCTCCGGGGCGGCCGGACCGCTGCTGTCGGCGCGCGGCGTGAGCGGCGGCGGACAGCAGCGGGGAGGCGTCGAAGGAAGACATGGCTGGATCCTGCGGCTTGATCCGCCGCGCCGACAACCGGTTTTCGCTGCCGTACCCGCGCGGCCGCCCCGGCACGCGCCCCGGCCGCGCCCGAGCCGGCCGGTCGCACCCGCCGTTCGAACGGGGGGACGGCATTCCCCGGCCAACTTGCACGTCACCCCCGACATGGCCGAAGTTCACGTCGCCGCATAGATGCCTGGGGCATCTAATGAAGATCGGCACGACGCACACTTCGTCTGCGAGGTCTTCATGACGGACACGACCGCACCCGTCGTCTTCCCCCAGAGCCGGACCTGCCCCTACCACCCGCCCGCCGCCTACGAACCGCTGCGCACCGAGCGCCCCCTGACCCGCATCACCCTCTACGACGGCCGCGAGGCCTGGCTGGTCAGCGGACACGCCACCGCCCGCGCGCTGCTGGCCGACCCGCGCCTGTCCTCGGACCGGAACCGGCCCGGCTTCCCCGCGACCAGCGTGCGGTTCGCCGGGTTCCGCAACCGCAGGACCGCCCTGCTCGGCGTCGACGACCCCGAACACCGCGCCCAGCGGCGCATGGTCGTCGGGGACTTCACCCTGAAGCGGGCCGCCGAACTCAGGCCCCGCATCCAGCAGATCGTCGACGAGCGGCTCGACGCGATGATCGCCCAGGGTCCGCCCGCCGACCTGGTGAGCACCTTCGCGCTGCCCGTCCCGTCCATGGTGATCTGCGCCCTGCTCGGCGTCTCGTACGGCGACCACGACTTCTTCGAGGCCCAGTCGCGGCGGCTGCTGCGCGGCCCGGAGGCCGCCGACGTGCTGGACGCCCGGGACCGGCTGGAGAGGTACTTCGGGGAGCTGATCGACCGCAAGCGCGAGGATCCCGGCACGGGCCTGCTGGACGACCTGGTCCAGCGCCAGTCGCGCGAGGGCGGAGTCGACCGCGAGGGCCTGGTCGCGCTGGCCCTGATCCTGCTCGTCGCGGGCCACGAGACCACCGCCAACATGATCTCCCTCGGCACCTTCACCCTGCTCCGGCACCCCAAGCGGCTCGCCGAGCTGCGCGCCGACCCGGCGCTGGTACCGGCGGCGGTCGAGGAGCTGATGCGGCTGCTGTCGATCGCGGACGGCCTGCTGCGCACGGCCGTCGAGGACATCGAGGTGGCCGGGACGACGATCCGCGCGGGCGACGGTGTCGTCTTCGCGACCTCGGTCATCAACCGCGACGAGGCGGTCTACGCCGAGCCGGACACGCTGGACTGGAACCGCCCGGCCCGTCACCATGTCGCGTTCGGGTTCGGCATCCACCAGTGCCTCGGTCAGAACCTGGCCCGCGCCGAACTGGAGATCGCGCTGCGCACCCTCTTCGAGCGGCTGCCCGCCCTGCGCCTGGCCGCTCCGGCCGAGGAGATCCCCTTCAAACCGGGCGACACGATCCAGGGGATGCTGGAACTCCCCGTGCGCTGGTAAGAGGCTTCCGGACATGCGCATCGACATCGACAAGGACGTCTGCATCGGCGCGGGCCAGTGTGCCCTGACCGCCCCGGACGTGTTCACCCAGGACGACGACGGCTACAGCACCCTGCTGCCCGGCCGGGAGGACGGCGGTGACAGCCCTCTGCTGCGGGAGGCGGCCCGCGCCTGCCCGGTGGGCGCCATCACCGTCGCGGAGACGGTGGGCTGACGCCGCTCCCCGGGCGGGGTGGGGAACCGGCCGGTTCCCCACCCCGCCCGGGGGCGGTCCCACGCCCGGTTCACACGGCACGCAGCAGCAGCCGGGCCGCCTCCCTCGCCTCGGCCGCGGGCTCCGCGCTGCCGGTGATGCCCGCCGTCACCATCGCGCCCTCGGCCAGCAGGAACAGCTGCCCGCCCACCGGGGCGGGCAGGCCCGCCGCGGCGGCCAGGGAGTCGAGGTACTCCCTGAACGCCCGCTTGTGCGCCCGCACCCGGTCCGCCACCGGCGCGGACGTGGCGCCCAGTTCGCCGTAGGCGTTGATCCACGCACAGCCCCGGAAGCCGGGCTCGTCGAACCACCGGCCCAGCCAGTCGAACACGGCCAGGATCCGCTCCCGCGCCCCCTCGTGCCCCTCGACGTAGGCGGCCAGCCGCTCGCGCCAGCGCGTGTCGCGCCGCTCCAGGTACGCCTCCACGAGTCGCTCCTTCGCGGGGAACAGCTGGTAGAGCCGCTTGAGCGAGACCCCGGACGCGCTGCGCACGTCGTCCATGCCGACGGACCGCACGCCCCGACCGTAGAAGAGCTCCTCAGCGGCGTCCAGCGCCCGCTCCCGGGCCACCGAACTGTCCATGCGCGACCACTCCTTGACGCGAGAACCAGCGTTCTCCTACGGTAGCAGCCGGGTGGAGAACGCTGGTTCTCCACCGTTGCCCAGGGAGGGCCCATGACCGATCGTCCGCCCCTGCCGCCCTTCACCCGCGAGACCGCGGCACGGAAGGTGCAGGCCGCCGAGGACGCCTGGAACACCCGCGATCCCCACCGGGTCGCCCTCGCCTACTCGGAGGACTCCGTCTGGCGCAACCGCGACACCTTCGTCACCGGCCGCGCCGGGATCGTCGCGTTCCTCACCGCGAAGTGGGCGCGCGAGCGGGAGTACGCCCTGCGCAAGGACCTGTGGGCCTTCGACGGCAACCGCATCGCCGTCCGCTTCCAGTACGAGTCCCGCGACGCCGACGGGCAGTGGTGGCGCTCCTACGGCAACGAGCTGTGGGAGTTCGACGAGCACGGCCTGATGACCCGCCGCGAGGCGAGCATCGACGACGTACCGATCGAGGAGGCGGACCGCCGCATCCACGGCCCGCGTCCGCAAACGGAGCGGGGCCGCACCCTCCCGCTCCGGTGACCCGCTCCCGCTCCGGTGACACCTCCCCGGTGCGGGGACACGCGCGGTCACTAGGGTTGCGGGGATGACCGCACAGACCGCCCGCAAGCCGTTCCTCTACGTCGTCGTCTGCGCCGCCGGCATCGCCGCGGACGTCGGCCGACTCGTCGCCGCCGCGCAGGAGCGGGGCTGGGAGGTCGGAGTCATCGCGACGCCGGTCGCCATGAACGGCTTCTTCGACACCGCCGCCGTGGAGGCCCGCACCGGCCGCCCCGTCCGGTCCGCCTGGCGCACCCCGGGCGAGCCGCGCCCGTTCCCCGCGCCCGACGCCGTCGTGGTCGCCCCCGCCACCTTCAACACCGTCAACAAGTGGGCGGCGGGCATCGCCGACACCCTCGCGCTCGGCACCCTCTGCGAGGCGGCGGGCCTCGGGGTGCCGATCGCCGTCCTGCCGTGCGTGTCCGACGCGCTGGCGGCCCACCCCGCCCACCGGGCCGCCCTGGAACGGCTCGGCGGGATGGGCGTCCGCTTCGGGGAGCCGCACACCGGAGAGCCGGAACCGGACGGCGGGCGGCGGGACTTCGCCTGGGAGCGCGCGCTGGACCTGCTCGACCGCGGCTGAGGTCAGGAGCAGCGGACCGTCGGGCCCTCCACCATGCCGCCGGTGTACAGCGCCTGCCCGCGCGGCATCCAGTAGCCCAGCTTCGAGACCACCGTCGAGCAGGTCGACGCCAGCCGCACCTTCACCCGCACGGTCGCCGGACGCCCCGGCTGCAGGTCGGTGAGCGCGCAGTCCACCGCGTGTCCCAGCCGGTCCCGCGACGGAGCCCGGCCCACGAGCGGATTGACGCACCGCGCGTCCGCCGTGCTGATCCGCACCCCGCTGCCCTCCTCGCCGATCAGCCCGAACCGCGCGCTGCCGTCGCCCTGTTCGCTGTCGCGGTACACCCGGTAGGTCAGGGTGGTGGTGGTGCCGGACCGCAGGGAGTGCCGGTCGACCTCGACGCGGTGGGTGGGCTGCTGCCTGGGCGCGGTCAGGGTGAGCGTGGCCCGGACCGTGCCGCGCAGGTCGACCCCGGAGGGCGTGGACCGCACGTGCACGGAGGCGGTGACGTCGTAGGTGCCCGGGCCGGGGTACGGCTGGGAACCGGGCAGCGTCCCGGTGGCCACCGTCGCGCCGTCGCGCCGCGCCGTCCAGCTGCCCGAGGTCAGGCACGCGTACCGGACGGAGGTGCCGGGGCGGCGGCAGGAGGCGGGTGCCGAGACGGCCATCACCGGGGTGCCGCTGCCCGCGCAGAGACTGACCACGGCCCGCTCTCCGCCGGGGCCGCGCAGTACGCCCGCGGGCGCGCACAGCGTCGCCGGCCCCTCGGCAGCCGCCCCTTCGGGCAGGGGAGCCCCGGACACCCGCCCTCCGGGCGCCGATGCGCCAGAGGCCGATCCCTCGGTCACAGGTGCCCCGGCCGTCGGCGCTCCGGTCGCCGGCGCCCCGGCCCGGACCTCGGCCGGCGGTACCGGCCGGCTCCACGCGGTGGAGACGAGCGCGACGGAAACCGCGGCCGCCCCGGTCAGGATCCTGAGTGTCCTCCGTCGTGCCGCCACGTGTCCTCCCGTAGGTGACCGACCGGCCGGACGCCGGTCGCCTGCGCCGAGGATGCGCCGCCCACCGGGCCGGCCCGCCGCTCCCACGCCGGACGGTCACCTGAGAGGGGGGCGGCAATCGCCGCGGGCCGCCGGACGGCCCAGCTAGTGGGGCCCCCGCGGCGCGAACTCCGTGCCGCAGGGCCCCGCGCCCTCGCTCTCCGGCAGCAGCACCCGCGCCCCGTTCATCGACAGGGTCCGGTAGAACGCCCCGATCCGCTCGGCCGACCGCCCCACGTAGTGCCCGATGAACGACCGCCGGAACCGGTCGGCCGTACGGTTGGGCTGCGAGCCGTGCACCAGGCTGCCGTTGAAGAACAGCACGTCCCCGGGCCGCATGTCGACGGGCACGGCCTCCAGCCCGGGCGGCGGCGGCACGTACTCCCGCGCGAAGGACACCGCCGAGTCGGCGAGCTCCGGACAGAACAGGTCCATGCGGTGCGTGCCCGGCACGACCTCCAGACCGCCGTTGTCCCGGTCGATCACGTCGCAGGCCAGCCACGCCGCCACACACGTGCCCGGCTCGACCCGCAGGTAGAAGTTGTCCTGGTGCAGCGCCTGTCCCCGGGCGCCCGGCGGCTTGAAGTAGAACATGCTCTGCGCCGCCAGCACCTCCTCCCCGAGCAGCGCCTCCAGGACCGTCCGCAGCCGGGCGTCGAGCAGGACCTCGCGCGCGAGGTCGTCGATCTCGTGCGGGTGCATCACGCGCGGCCACACGTGCAGCGGATCCGCGTCCGGCCCGGACGCGCGCGGCTCGAAGTGCCCGGGCACCGGCCCCGCCTCGCGCAGCGCCGCGAACTCCGCGCACAGCCGGTCGGTCTCGTCCGCCCCGAAGAGACCGCGGACCACCGTGAAGCCGCCCTCCTCGAAGGCCTCCCTGTGCCGCCGGAGCAGCGTGTGGTCCAGGATGGGAGCGCCGGTGGCGCCGTTGCCCGTGACGGTCATGAACGCACTCCTCGGTCGGTGTCCGCCGGCCCTCACGCTAGGCCGCCGCGTCGTCGAGGAGGATGCCCGTGCGTGCTGACGGATTGCCCCGCACTGCTGCGCGGGGCGGCGGCGGTGACCCGGCCCCGCCGCCCGGCCTGGTCGTGCTGGGCCACTTCGACCAGGTCTCCGGATACGCGGTCAGCCGGCCGCAGGGTTCACCGAGTTGGCTCGTCACCTGGACCACCGCGGGCCGGGGCCGACTGTGGCAGGGCGGTACGCGGGCGTCGGCCGGCCCGGGCGAGCTCGTCGTGCTCGCCCCGGGCGTCCCGCACGGCTACGCCGTCGAACCCGGCGCCCGGCACTGGCGGTTCTGGTGGGCGCACTGCCAGGCCCGCCCTGCGTGGACGGCGTGGCTGCGGCCGTACGACGCCGGCGACGGGGTGTACGCCGTCCCGCCGGTCCCGGCCGCCCTGCACGGCCGGGTCGCGGCGGCCTTCCGGCGGATGCACGCCGACGCCCGCTGGACCGGGACCGGAACACCGCCCGACCCGGACCCCACGGACGGCCAGGTCGCCGTCGCGCACGGCAGCGCGGCCCGCGAACTCGCCCTGTGCGCCCTGGAGGAGATCGTCCTCCTGGCCACCGCCCCCGCCCGGCCGGCCGAGGCGCGGCCGGGTCTGGACCCCCGGATCCGCCGGGCCGAGGAGCTGATCGCCGCCGACCCGGCCGCCCCGCACACCGTCCGCTCGCTCGCCGAGGACGTCGCCCTGTCGCCCTCCCGCTTCGCGCACCTGTTCAGCGGGCAACTCGGCCAGTCGCCCATGCGGGCCCTGCGCGAGGCCCGGCTGCGGCACGCCGCGCGGCTGCTGGAGAACACCGACCTGCCCGTCGAACGCGTCGCCGCCGCCTCCGGTTTCGCCAGCCCCTTCCACTTCAACCGGGTCTTCCGGGAACGGTACGGGATACCGCCCGGCGCCTACCGGGCCCGCCGCTGAATCCGGGAAGAGAACCGAAATCCCTTTTGCTCGGCTGGTTGACATCCTGTCAAAAGGCGCTGGCCGCGCACGCAATGCACGAAACCGCGCGATCCCTTGTTCCCTGTCGCTGACCTGTGCAAAGGTGTGCGGTACCGGCGTGCGGACAACACGCCATTCTTTGTATGCGCGAGGCCGACGTGCCGGCATACCCCTTGGTCCGGACTTTATTCCGCATGTCCTTGAGAGGAATGCTGCCGTGAATGACGCAGGCCCGTCGAATTCCCCGGCCCCGTCCCGCGGGTCCGGAGCGACGGACGCGCAGCTGAGCGCCGAGCTCAGGAAGTGGACCGGGGCGACCCCGGCGCCGCATCCCGTCGGCGAGCTGCTGGACCGCCACTGGGAGGCGGGCTTCGCCTACGCCCGGCTGTGCACCGACGGCCCCCGTTCCGCCGGCGTGCTCACCACCGCCGCGTTCACCCGTCTGTTCGGGGAGGCCCTGCGCCAGAACGGCCCGGCCTCCGCCTGGCGTCCGCACCTGCTGGTGACCGTACGGCGCATCGCGGCCGAATGGGCCGGTGACCACCGACGCGACATGCTCCACCCCGACCTGTGGACCGGGGGCGGGGACCGGCCGGCCGCCCGGCTGCTGCCGCCGCCGCACCGGCGTCTGCTGTCCGGGGCCTTCCCACGGCTGCCCCAGGCCGCCCGTTGCCTGCTGTGGCACGTCGAGGTCGAGGCGGAACCGCTGACCACCCCCGCCGGGTTGCTCGGTCTGGACGAGGAGGGCGCTCGCGCCGAGCTGGAACGGGCCCGCGACCGGCTGCGCGAGGAGTGCCTCCAAGTGCACCGCGAGCTCGCCCCCGACGAGGTGTGCCGGCGCTACCTCCGCCTGCTGGACGTGACCTACCGGCGGGGCGGCCGTGACATCGACCCGGATCTACGCGCGCACATCGGCGGCTGCGGGCACTGCGCGGCCGCCGCCGACCAGCTCGACCACTTCAACCGGGGGCTCGGTGCCGCCCTGGCCGAGGCGGTGCTGGGCTGGGGCGGGCGGCAGTACGCCGAGGCACGGCTGCGCGGCGCCGTGGAGCTCCGCCCCGCGAGCGGCCTGCCCACGGGCGGGCCGGCCGAGGCGCCCCCCGCCGCCCCGGCCCCCGAGCTGTTCACGGCCCCGCTCGACCCGCCGCGTCAGGCCACCCCCGCCCCGGCCGGGCCCGCCCGGGACGCGTTCCCCGACCCGGTCGCCCTCGCGGGCGCGATCGGGGAGTCGTTCACCGACCCCGCCGGGCCCCCGGGCGGGAGCGCCCCGTCATCGGCTGCGGCGCGGGACGGCGGTGCCGCGTCACCGGCTGCGGCTTGGGAAGGTGGTGTCTCGTCACCCGCTGCGGCTTGGGATGGCGATGCTCCATCGCACGCTGGGGCCTGGGAGGTTGGTGTCTCGTCACCCGCTGTGGCCTGGGATGGCGATGCTCCATCGCACGCTGCTGCCTGGGATGCCGGTGTCCCGTCACCGGCTGGGGCGCGGGGCGGCGGTGTGGCGTCGTCGGCCGTTGCTCGTGGCGACGGTGCGGCGTCATCCGCTGCCGCTCGGGGCGACGGTGTCGCCTCACCCGCGGCGGCCCAGGACGGCGGTGTCGCGTCATCGGCTGCGGCGCGGGGCATCGGCGCCCCTTCCTCCGCCGCGGCCTGGGCCGGCGGCCGTGCCCCAATGGACGCAGCGGGCCGGGAGGGCGGCACCCCGTCACCCGTCGCGGGCCGGGAGGGCGGCGCCCCGTCACCGGCCGCGGCCCGGGGCGGTGGTGCCCCGTCGCCCGTCGCGGTCCCGGCCGGCGGTGAAGACGCGCACGCGCTCCTCGTGCCCGCGCCCGACACCACGGCACGCTCCCGGGTGAACGCCGGGCCGCGCGCCCCGGGTTCCCGCGCCGCCGCCCGAAGAACCGCCCACAAGGCGGCCCGCCGCGCCGCCCGTCGCCGGCACCTCACCGCGGGCGTCCTGACCGTCAGCGGGCTGGTCGTGCTGCCGCTGGCCCTGTGGTCCCTCGCGCACCCCGGGGACGGCGGCCCGTCCGGCGCCGGGCGGGGCGAGGAGGCACCCGGTACCGAGGCGGGCGAGCAGAGTCGTGATCCGTCGTGGGTCGGGGCGGGTGAGGCCGAGAAGGGCGCCCTGCGCGGGCGGCTGCACAACGTCGGCTCCGGCCTGTGCGTCGGCGTCGACGGCGAGAAGGCCGTCGAGGACGCGGAGGCCGAACTCGTCCCGTGCTCGGCGGACTCCACCCAGCAGTGGACGTACGAGACCGACGGCCTGCTGCGCAACGGCGCCGCTCCCGGCCTGTGCCTGGACTCGCGCCTCGGCTACTCCGTGCGGCTGGCCCCCTGCACCGGCGCGTCCCAGCCGGACACGAGGAACGTCCGCTACGACTTCACCCTCCAGGGCGCCCTGGTGCCCCGCACGGACCAGGACCTGGCCCTGGCCCCGGCGGCGACGGACGGTTCGGGATCCCTGGTCCTCAAGGCCCGCGCCGAGCAGGACGAGAAGCGGTGGGTGATCGACACCTCCAAGGCCGACCTGCGGATGGAGGCCGTCAACTGGGACGCCGCCCTGCCGTCGCCCCGGCCCACGCCCACTCCGACCCCGGCACCGGCCCCGTCGAGGACGACCGCGCCCCCGCCGGCCCCCCGAACCACGCCCGCCCCGGCGCCGGGCAGCACGACCCCCGGCGAACCCTCCTGCGCCCGCTACGGCCACCACTGCGACGACGACGGCCGGTACGGCGCTCCGGGGTACGGCTACCCGGGCTACGGCTACGGCTCTGGCGGTCAGGGATACCGCGACGGCTACGGCGGCTACGGATACGGCGGGGACGGCCGCCGCTGACCGCGGGCCAGCCGCAGCTGCCCGTTCCTCACACCCCCAGGACGCGCAGCGACAGCCACAGCGCCGCCACGGCCGGTACCAGCGCGGCCGGCACCGCGAGGAGTCCCAGCCGGGTGAACTCCCCGAGCCCGACCCGGTGCCCGTGCTGCCGCACGATCCGCCGCCACAGCAGGGTCGCCAGCGACCCGGCGTAGGTCAGGTTGGGGCCGATGTTCACGCCGAGCAGCACGGCCAGCACCGCGCCGGGGCCGGACCCGGCACTCAGCGGCAGCAGCACCAGCACCGCGGGCAGGTTGTTGATGAGGTTCGCCAGCACGGCGGCCAGGGCGGCCAGGCCCAGGAGGGCGAGCAGACCGTCACCGCCCGGCAGCACCCGCTGGAGGGCGTCGGCCAGCCCGTGGTCGACGACCGCGCGCACGACCACGCCGAGCGCGAGCACGAACGCCAGGAAGGCCGGCGCCGCCGAGCGCACCACCGTCAGCGGGGTGGCCCGCCGCCGCAGCAGGGCCCGTCCGGCCAGCACGAGCGCTCCGGCCAGCGCGGCCCAGGCCGGTGACACGCCGACGGCCGAGGCCACCACGAACCCGGCCAGTGTGCAGCCGACCGTCACGAGCGCGAACAGCGGGAGCGGCTCGGGCGGCCCGGTGGTGCCGGGGGAGGGCAGCGGGGCGCTGAGCTCGTCGTCGAAGAACCGCCGGAACACCAGGTACTCGGCGGCGATCGCGACCAGCCAGGGCAGCGCCATGAGGGCCGCGAACCGTGTGAAGCTCAGCCCGCTCGCCGTGAAGGCCAGCAGGTTGGTCAGGTTGGAGACCGGCAGCAGCAGCGAGGCGGTGTTCGACAGGTGGGCGCAGGCGTACAGGTGCGGACGGGCGCGGACGCCCATGCGGGTGGCGGTGGCGAGCACGACCGGGGTGAGCAGGACGACCGTGGCGTCGAGGCTGAGCACGGCCGTGATGACGGAGGCGAGGGCGAATACCGCCGTCAGCAGCCGGGCGGGGCGCCCCGCGGCCCAGTGGGCCATCCACGCCCCGCAGGCGGTGAAGAGGCCCTCGACATCGCAGAAGTGGGCGAGCACCAGCACGGCCGCGAGGAAGCCGACCACGGGGCCCAGCCGCTCCATCTCCTCCCAGGCGTGCCCGGGCGAGACGAGTCCGGCGGCGACCGCGAGCGCGGCGGCCGGCACCGCCAGCACGGCCTCGGGCAGCCCCTTGGGGCGGGCGACGGCCCACAGGAGCACGGCGGCCAGCAGCGCCACGGACAGGACTTCGGCGAACGGGGTGTGCAGGGGAGTCCTCCGGGACGCGGGCAGATCGTGCCCGCCGAGGGAACCAGGCGCAGGTAAGAGAGGCGTAAAAGCCGCGTCGGCGCCATGGGCGCGTTCCCCGCGCGGGGCATCGCGCCGGCCCGGGCCGGGTCAGACCTCGTCGAGCAGCGCCAGCTCCGCCCAGATCGTCTTGCCCTCGGTGGTGTGCCTGCTGCCCCACCGCTGGGTCAGCTGCGCCACCAGGAGCAGGCCCCGGCCGCCCTCGTCCCAGGTCTTGGCCCGCCGCAGGTGCGGCGCCGTGTGGTTGGTGTCGGAGACCTCGCAGATCAGCGTGGACGCGTCGTGGATCAGCCGGAGCCGGATGGGCGGGGCGCCGTAGCGGATGGCGTTGGTGACCAGCTCGCTCACCACCAGCTCCGCCGTGAACGTGGCCTCCAGGAGTCCCCAGCGTTCGAGCTGGTCGACCACCTGCTTGCGGATGGGGGCGACCAGTGCCGGGTCGGCGGGGATGTCCCAGGTCGCGACCTGGGAGGAGGGCAGGCCGCGGGTGCGGGCGAGGAGCAGGGCCACGTCGTCGGCGGAGCCGCCCGGCGGGAGCAGGGCGTGCAGCACGCGGTCGCAGGTCTCGTCGAGGGAGTCGGCGGGCGCCGACAGGGCCTCGCGGAGCATCCGCTGGCTCGCGTCGACGTCCCGCTCGCGGCCGGCGAGCAGCCCGTCCGTGTGGAACGCCAGGACGCTGCCCTCCCGCAGGTCCACCTCGGCGCACTCGAACGGCAGCCCGCCGACGCCGAGCGGGGGGCCCGAGGGCAGCTCGAGCTGCCGGGCCGGGCCGTCCGGCGGGGCCAGCAGGGGCTGCGGGTGCCCGGCCCGGGCCAGGGTGCAGCGCCGTGACACCGGGTCGTAGACCGCGTACAGGCAGGTCGCGCCCACCTCGCCGGCGCCCGCGTCGCCGCCGCCGGATTCCTGGGAGAGCCGCACCACCAGATCGTCGAGGTGGGTGAGCAGCTCGTCGGGGGCCAGGTCGATGTCGGCGAGCGTACGGACGGCCGTGCGCAGCCGGCCCATGGTGGCCGAGGCCTGGATGCCGTGGCCGACGACGTCCCCGACGACCATGGCGACCCGCATGCCGGACAGCGGGATCACGTCGAACCAGTCGCCGCCCACGCCGGAGCGGGTGGCGGGCAGGTAGCGGGAGGCCGCCTCCACCGCCGCCGTGCGCGGCAGGGTGCGGGGGAGCAGGCTGCGCTGGAGGGTCAGGGTGGTCTCGCGCTCGCGGGAGTAGCGGCGGGCGTTGTCGATGCAGACGGCGGCGCGGGCGGTGACCTCCTCGGCCAGCAGCACGTCGTCGTCGGTGAAGGCCTCCGGGCGCCGGAAGCGGGTGAAGACGGCGACGCCGAGGGTGGTGCCGCGGGCCTGCAGCGGGACGGACATCGTGGAGTGGATGCCGTACTCGCGGACCCGCCGGAAGCGGGCCGGGTCCCAGGCGAGCCACCGCTCCAGGTCGGCGGAGGACCCGGAGGCCACGACCGTGTGGCCCGCCACCAGGGAGGCGGCCTGCGGGGAGTTCTCCGGGTAGACGTCCACCTGGCCCGGCTTGGCGACCGCCTCCGGGCTGCCCGTGTTGACCGACTGGTGGGCGGCCCGGCGCAGGCTCACCGGCGGCGCCGGCGGTCCGGGCGGCTCGCCGCCCTGCGCCGGCGGGTCGAGCAGGTCGACGCTGACGAAGTCGGCGAGCGCCGGCACGCACACGTCGGCCAGCTCCTGGGCCGTGCGGGTGACGTCGAGGGTGGTGCCGATGCGCACGCTCGCCTCGTTGACCAGTTGCAGCCGCTCCCGTGACCGGTACTGGTCGGAGAAGTCGTGGGCGGTCACGCACACGCCCCGCACCCGCCCCGCGTCGTCGGTGAGGGGCGCGATCCGGGCCAGCCAGGCGTGCGGCCCGCGGTCCTCACCGGTGGCCTCCATGTACGTCTGCATGTCGTGCCGCCGGCCGGTTCGCAGCACCCGGCGCAGGTGCTCCTCCAGCTCCCGGTTCTGCGGCCGGCTGCCGATGTCGGTGGGCCGCAGTCCGCGCAGGCGGTCGGCGGGCAGTCCGACGAGGTCCGCCATGGCGTCGTTGACGCCGTGCAGCCGCAGCCGCTCGTCGAAGATCATCGTGGCGCAGGGGGACTGCGTCAGCGCCGCCCGCAGCAGCGGGTCGTCCGGGGCGTCGCGGTCCGGCATCTCCGGCGGGGCGACGGCGAGCCACTCGGTGGCCTCCGGGCCGTCGGGAGGCCGGCGGTGGGCGAGGACCCACACCGACACCGTGCGGCCGTCGCGGTGGCGCAGGCCGAGCGTGCCGCTCCAGCGGGCGTCCGCGGGGGCGGGCGGTGCGTCCGCCCCGTCGGCCAGCAGCTCCGCGGCCGGGCGGCCCACGACCTCGTCGGCCGTGTGTCCCAGCAGGCGGCGGGCGCCCTCGCTCCACCCGGTGAGCGTGCCGTCGGCGGCGATGACGGCACGGGCGGCCACGCCATCGTCCAACGGCTCGTCCGGGCTCATCGTCGCCACTCCATACGGACACTCACAGTGATCAGGGAGGTCGCTTGAGTTCCAGACTAGTCCGTGGACGCCCGGCGTGGACGGGTATCCCCCCAGCGGTCCGGCCCGGTGCGGTCAAGGCCGCGATCCGGTCGATGTGCCGGCGGGCGGAGAAGCCGCCGCCCGCACCCTTGACGGCCCCGTGTGACACCTCGACAGAATCTGTTTGTTCACGATCAGTTGTGAGTACTTCTGGGCCCTAATGAGGGAGAGCCGTCATGTCGGTTACTCGCAGATCGGTCCTGCTCGCCTCGGCGGCGGCACCCGCGGCCGGAGCGCTCCTCGGCGCCCCGGAGGTGTGGGCCGCCGAGGAGGCGCGCGGCGCGTCCGGCCGCCGCACCGTCGCCCTGCGCGACGGCTGGCGCTTCGCGCTGGCCGATCCGGACGGCGTCACCGACCCCACCGGCGCCTACGCCGACGCCGCCCGGCCCGGCTACGACGACTCCAGGTGGCGCGAGATCACCGTCCCGCACGACTGGAGCATCGAGCAGACCCCCACCACCGAGCACGGCACCACCAGCGGCACCGGCTTCCTTCCCGGAGGCCTCGGCTGGTACCGCCTCGCCTTCACCCTGCCGCCCGCCCTCGCCGGCCGGCGCGTCTCGGTGGAGTTCGACGGCGTCTACATGGACGCCACCGTCCACTGCAACGGCACGGAGGCCGGCCGCCACCCCTACGGCTACACCGGCTTCGCCCTGGACCTCACCGACCTGGTGCACACCGACGGCACCACCGAGAACGTGATCGCCGTCCAGGTCCGCAACCGGCTCCCCAGCAGCCGCTGGTACTCCGGCAGCGGCATCTACCGCGAGGCCCGGCTCGTGATCACCGAGCCGGTGCACGTGGCCCGCTGGGGCACCCGCGTCACCACGCCCGAGGTCACCGCCGAACGGGCCGTCGTGCGGGTGGCCACCACGGTCGCCGACGCGTCGGGCACGGGCCCGGACGTGGAGGTCGTCTCCCGGATCACCGACCGCGGGGGCCGGACGGTCGCCCGCACCGCCTCCACGGTCACCGTCACCGGCGAGCACACCGAGACCCACGAACTCACCGTCCGGCACCCCGAACGGTGGGACATCGCGGCCCCGCACCGCTACACCCTCCACACCGAGCTGCGCGTCGACGGGCGGACCACCGACACCTACCGCACGGTCTTCGGCATCCGCACCTTCCGCTTCGACCCGGACGAGGGCTTCTTCCTCAACGGCACCCACCACAAGATCAAGGGCGTCGACCTCCACCACGACCTGGGCGCGCTCGGCGCCGCCGTCAGCGCCGACGCCGTCCGCCGCCAGCTGGAGATCATGCGGTCCATGGGCGTCAACGCCCTGCGCACCGCCCACAACCCGCCCGCGCCGGAGGTGATCCGGGCCTGCGAGGAACTGGGCGTGATCATGCTGGTCGAGGCCTTCGACTGCTGGCGCACCGGGAAGAACCGCTACGACTACGGCCGGTTCTTCGACGAGTGGGGGGAGAGGGACGCCACCGAGATGGTGCTGGCGGCCCGCAACTCGCCCGCCGTGCTGATGTGGTCCATCGGCAACGAGGTCCCCGACTCCACCTCCACCGCCGGCCTCGCCATGGCCGACCGGATCATCGGGGCGATCAAGGCGGCCGACGACACCCGCCCGCTGGTCATCGGCTCGGACAAGTACCGCCGCCTGCCCGCCAAGGGCTCGGCGGCCGACCTGATGCTGGCCAAGCTGGACGGCCTCGGCCTGAACTACAACACGGCCAAGTCGGTGGACCAGCTGCACGCCGCCTACCCGCACCTGTTCCTCTTCGAGTCCGAGTCCTCCTCGGAGACCTCCACCCGCGGCGCCTACCAGGAGCCCGAGCACCTCAACACGGGCGAGAACCACACCCCCGGCAGGCGCTCGACCTCCTCCTACGACAACAACCTCGCCTCCTGGACCATGAGCGGCGAGTACGGCCACAAGAAGGACCGGGACCGCAAGTGGTTCGCCGGGCAGTTCCTCTGGTCGGGCATCGACTACCTGGGCGAGCCCACGCCCTACGACGTCTTCCCGGTCAAGGCGTCCTTCTTCGGCGCGGTCGACACCGCGGGCTTCCCGAAGGACATGTACCACCTCTTCCGCAGCCAGTGGACCAGCGAGCCGATGGTCCACCTGCTGCCCATGACCTGGAACCACGCGCCGGGCGACACCGTCGAGGTGTGGGCGTACGCGAACGTCGACACCGTCGAGCTGTACCTCAACGGCGTGTCGCTGGGGGTGCGGCGGTTCGACACCAAGAAGACGCTCGACGGCCGCGCCTACCTGGAGACGACCGAGCCGACGGGCGACGACAAGACCGTCACCGACGGCCCCTGGCCCGGCAGCTACACCAGCCCCAACGGCAGCGCCGGCAAGCTCCACCTGACCTGGCGGGTGCCCTACCGGCCGGGCGAACTGAAGGCCGTCGCGCGGCAGGACGGCAAGGTCGTCGCCACCGACGTGCTGCGCACCGCGGGGGCCCCGCACGCGATACGCCTCAGCGCGGACCGCTCCTCGGTCGCCGCGGACGGCCGGTCCCTGGTGTTCGTGACCGCCGAGGTCGTCGACCGGCACGGTGTCGTGGTGCCCGACGCGGAGCACCTGCTCTCCTTCGAGGTGGCGAACGGCTCCCTCGCCGGGCTCGACAACGGCCGCCAGGAGAGCGCCGAGCGCTATCAGGCGAGCACCCGCACCGCCTTCCACGGCAAGGCCCTCGCCATCGTCCGGTCCGGCACCCGGACGGGCACGGTGAGGGTCACCGCCCGCGCCGGCGGCCTGCGGGCGGACGCGGTGGCCGTGCGCGCCACCCGGGCGGCGGACCGGGCCGAGACGGCTCCGCCCGCCTTCCGGCCGGAACACCCGCGGCCGCTCGACCACCCCCACGCGGACGCCAGTTACTCCGGCCGCCCCGACACCCTGCCCGCCGCCATGCTGGACGGGGACCCGGCCACCGCCTGGTCCAACGGCTTCTTCAAGCAGGCCACGGCCCTGCTGCCCGCGTTCGACGGGGCACGCGCGGAGGACTGGGTGTCCGTCGACTACGGACGCGTCCGCGGCTTCGACCGGGTGGAGGTCTCCTTCACCGTGGACGCCACGCACAGCCTCCCCGCGGCGATCGAGGTGGCGGTGTGGGACGGCCGCGCCTGGCGGGCCGTGCGGGACACCGCGGTCGACTGGGCCACCGCGTCCGGATCTCCGACCGTGGTCACCTTCGGCGCCGTCCGCGGCTCCCGGATCCGCCTCACCCTGACCAGCCGTCACCCCGACGAGGCCCGGGGCGCGATCCGCATCAGCCGCCTGGACGCCCCGGCGGCCTGACCCCGCCCCGCCGCGGTCCGGACGGGGCCGAGCAGCCCCCGGCGAAGACAGTCCTGTCCGGACCGTTGACGGGGCGTCACGTCAGCCACAACCATGGCCTGCGTCCGCTTCTGGGAGCGCTCCCATGAGGAGCGCCACCCGCACCTCCCCAGAGGAGCCCAGGCGTGAAACGACGCAGAACCGCCCTGCTGTCCCTGACGGCCCTGCTGGCGACCGCGCTCACCGCGCTGCCGTCCGCACCGGCCGGGGCCGAGGAGGCCGAGCAGGTCAGGAACGGCACCTTCGACACCACCACCGAACCGTGGTGGACGACCAGCAACGTCACCGCCGGTCTGTCCGACGGCCGGCTCTGCGCCGACGTCCCCGGCGGCACCACCAACCGCTGGGACGCCGCCGTCGGACAGAACGACATCACCCTCGTGAAAGGGGAGTCGTACCGCTTCTCCTTCCGCGCGACCGGCAGCCCCGCCGGGCACGTGGTGCGCGCGATCGTCGGCCTGTCCGTGGCGCCGTACGACACCTACCACGAGGTGACGCCGCAGCTCAGCGTCTCCGGCGACACCTACTCCTACACCTTCACCTCACCCGTCGACACCGCGCAGGGCCAGGTCGGCTTCCAGCTCGGCGGCAGCGCGGACCCCTGGCGCTTCTGCATGGACGACGTGTCCCTGCTCGGCGGGGTGACCCCCGAGCCGTACGAGCCCGACACCGGGCCCCGGGTGCGCGTCAACCAGGTCGCCTACCTGCCCGCCGGGCCGAAGAACGCCACCCTCGTCACCGACGCCACGTCCGGGCTGCCCTGGCAGCTGAAGAACTCCGCGGGCAGGGTCGTCGCCCGGGGCACGACGGTGCCGCGCGGCGTCGACGCCTCCTCCGGGCAGAACGTGCACTCCGTCGACTTCGGCGCCTACCGCAAGAAGGGCTCCGGCTACACGCTCGTCGCCGACGGCGAGACCAGCCGCCCCTTCGACATCGACGCGAGCGCCTACGAGCGGCTGCGGCTGGACTCGGCGAAGTACTACTACACGCAGCGCAGCGGCATCCCGATACGCGACGACCTGCGGCCCGGCTACGGCCGCCCGGCCGGTCACGTCGGCGTGGCACCCAACCAGGGCGACACGGACGTGCCCTGCCAGCCCGGCGTCTGCGACTACACGCTCGACGTGCGCGGCGGCTGGTACGACGCCGGCGACCACGGCAAGTACGTCGTCAACGGCGGCATCTCCACCTGGGAGCTGCTCAGCACCCACGAGCGCGCCCTGCACGCCCGCACCGGCGACCCGGACAAGCTCGGCGACGGCAGCCTCGCCATCCCCGAGAGCGGCAACAAGGTGCCCGACCTCCTCGACGAGGTGCGCTGGGAGCTGGAGTTCCTGCTGAGGATGCAGGTGCCGGACGGCGAGCCGCTGGCGGGCATGGCCCACCACAAGATCCACGACGAGCAGTGGACCGGCCTGCCGCTGATGCCGCACGACGACCCGCAGAAGCGCGAACTGCACCCGCCGTCCACGGCCGCGACCCTGAACCTGGCCGCCACGGCCGCTCAGGCGGCCCGTCTGTACCGGCCCCACGACAAGGCGTTCGCGGGCAAGGCGCTGGCCGCCGCGCGCAAGGCGTGGTCGGCGGCGCTCGCCCACCCCGACCGCCTCGCCTCCGAGAGCGACGGCATCGGCGGCGGCGCCTACGCCGACGGCGACGTGTCCGACGACTTCTACTGGGCGGCGGCCGAGCTGTACCTCTCCACCGGCGAGCGGCAGTTCGAGGAGTACCTGCTGAAGTCACCGGTCCACACGGCCGACCTGTTCAAGCCCATCGGATTCGACTGGGCCCGCACCGGCGCGGCCGGCCGTCTCGACCTCGCCACGGTGCCCAGCAGGCTGCCCGGCCGGGACAAGGTGCGCCAGTCCGTGATCAAGGGCGCCGACCGCTACCTGGCCACCCTGAAGGCACACCCGTACGGCATGCCGTACGCCCCGGAGGGGAACAAGTACGACTGGGGCTCCAGCCACCAGATCCTCAACAACGCCGTCGTCCTCGCCACCGCGTACGACATCACCGGCGCCTCGAAGTACCGCGACGGCGCGCTGCAGAGCATGGACTACATCCTGGGCCGCAACGCGCTGAACATCTCCTACGTCACCGGCTACGGCGAGGTCAGCGCCCAGAACCAGCACAGCCGCTGGTACGCCCGCCAGCTCGACCCGAACCAGCCCAACCCGCCGCGGGGCACCCTCGCGGGCGGGCCGAACTCGAGCATCCAGGACCCCTACGCCCAGAGCAAGCTGCAGGGCTGCGTCGGCCAGTTCTGCTACATCGACGACATCCAGTCCTGGTCGACCAACGAGCACACGATCAACTGGAACGCCGCCCTGACCCGCATGGCCTCCTTCGTGGCGGACCAGGGCTAGCCCCGCCGCCGGTGCCGGAGGCGTCCGCGCGACAGGACGCCTCCGGCACCCGCGCGTAGCCTGGTGCCATGCACGCGGTGCGGGTCGACGGCATCGAGGTCGCGTACGACCGGGTGGGCCACGGCCCGCCCCTCGTGCTCGCGCACGGCGCGACGACCGACGCCCGCCTGTTCCGCGGGCAGCTGCGGGACCTGTCCGACGAGTTCACCGCCGTCGCCTGGGACGAACCGGGCGCCGGCCGGTCCTCCGACGTACCGCCCTCCTGCGCCCTGGCCGACTACGCCCGCTGCCTGGCGGCCGTCGTCCGGGACGTGGGCCTGGGCCCCGCCCACGTCCTCGGTCTGTCCTGGGGCGGGACGGTCGTGCTGGAGCTCTACCGCAGGCATCGCGAGCTCGTGCGGACGCTGCTCCTCGTCGACACCTACGCCGGCTGGAAGGGGTCCCTGCCCGCGGCGGAGGTCCTGGCCCGGGTCGAGGGGGCCGAGCGGATGCTCGCCGTCCCGCCGCGGGAGTTCGCACCGACCATGCCCGGCCTGTTCGCCGGGGCACCGCCCGCCGACGCCGTGCGCCTGCTCTCGGTGATGTCGGCCGACACCCGGCCCGGCAGCATGCGCACCGAACTCTCCGTCATGGCCGAGGCCGACCTCAGCGACCTGCTGCCCGAGATCACGGTGCCGACGCTCCTGCTGTGGGGTGAGCTCGACCGCCGCTCCCCGGTGGACCTGGTCGCCCGCGCGTTCCTCGCGGCGATCCCCGAGGCCACGCTGGTGGTGCTGCCCGGCGTCGGGCACCTCAGCAACATCGAGGCCCCGGAGCCGTTCAACCGGACCGTCCGGGAGTTCTGCCGCACCCGCTCCTGACCCGCCCCGCCCGCGCTCACACCGCCGCCCGCGCCAGGTGGGCCAGCTTGTCCGGGTTGGCCACGACGTAGATGCCGCGCACCCGGTCGCCCTCGGGCGTGAGGTCCAGGACCAGGACGGCGAAGGGAGCGTCGCCGTCGAACAGCACCGCCGCGTCGTCGCCGTTGACGCGCCGGTAGCGCCACACGGGGTGGTCCGGGCCGCCCCGGCCGGACGTGAGCAGGCGGGTCACCTTGTCCCGGCCGTGCACCGGACGCAGGCCCGCCCGCCTGCGCTTGCCGCCGGCGTCCGTCCACGCCGTGACGTCCGGCGCGAGGACCTCCATCAGCTCCCCGATGTCCCCGCCGAGCGCCGCCCGCACGAACCGCTCGGTCGCCTCCCGCCGCACCCGCGGATGCGCCTGGTAGCGCGGACGTCGCGCGTGCACGTGCTCCCGGGCGCGGTGCGCCAGCTGCCGCACGGCGGCGGGGGAGCGGTCGATGATCCCGGCGATCTCGGCGTGCGGATAGCCGAACACCTCGCCCAGTACGAACACGGCCCGCTCCAGCGGCGTCAGCGACTCCAGGACCACCAGCATGGCCAGCGACACCGCCTCGCCGCGCAGGGCCGGGCCGTCGGCGGTGCCGGCGTCCTCGTCGGCGACCAGCGGCTCGGGCAGCCACGGGCCGACGTACGTCTCGCGCCGGCGGCTGATCGCGGCGCGGCGGCGCAGCGCGTGGTTGACCGCCACCCGGACCAGATAGGCGCGGGGGCTGCCCACGCCGGCCAGGGGGGCGCCGCCGCCGCGTGCCGTCCAGGACAGCCACGTCTCCTGAAGGACGTCCTCGGTGTCGGCGACGCTGCCGAGCATGTTGTAGACGACGCCGAACAGCAGCTCGCGGTGGTTGACGAACACCCCGGTCGCCTCGTCGAGCCGGGCGTCGGTGCCGGGTGCGGAGATCTCGGTCATGCGTGGCCCTCCCGTGGACGCTCACCCCTGCGAGCCGGGCAGGGCCCCGGAATGTGACATGACGACGGGGGCCTGTGACCCACATCTCACCCTCCGGGACGGCGGGGCACCTGGGTGGTACCGCCCCGTATCCGCTGTGACCTGCGGGTATTTACGGGCCAGTACCCCGGGCGCTACCGTGAAGGCATGCCAGCTCTCAACGTCGAGTTCAGCGAGCGCGAACTTGAGGACCTGCGGCAGATCGCCAAGGAGCGCGGTACGTCCATGAAGGCGCTCGTCCGGGAGGCCGCCGCGGCCGACATAGCCCGCCACCGGGCGCTGCAGGAGGGCGCGGAAGCCTTCCGCCGGTTCTTCGCGACCCACGCCGACGAGTTCGCCGCCGCCTTCCCCGACGACGAACCGCCCGTCAAGGGCGAGGGGCGGGCCGCCTGACCGATGGCACCCGTCCTCCACATCGACGTGCCCTGGTTGCTCCAGCGCCACGAAGAGGTCCTGCCGGACCAGCCCACGATCAACGACTTCTCCGCGCTGGTCGCCGCGGTCGCCCGGCACCGCGTCGACCCGCCGCGCCTCGGTGTGAATTCCGACCCCGCCTGGCGGGCGGCCGCGCTGCTGCACACCCTCGCCGTGCTCCGCCCGCTGCCCTCGGCCAACGCCCGCTTCGCCTGCGCGACCGCCGTGGCCTACATGTTCGTCAGCGGCGTCGGCATCGACCCGCCGTACGGCGCCCTCGTCGATCTGGCCCGCGATCTGATGTCCGGCACGACCGACGTCTACGGCGCGGCGGACCGGCTGCGCGCCTGGCAGATCTAACAGGGTCGAAAACCGGTGCGACCTGCGGCAAGGCGTTCTGCTTCTGACTTTCTGTCAATGGCGGGGATGTGGTCCGTGCGCCTTGTTGGCCGTGTGGGGACTGTGCAAGAGTGCAACGCACGTGCGGGGGGAATGGCCAAGAGTCGCACGGCATTTGTTGACCGGGTCCGATTCGCCGTCGGCGAATTCGCGCCCCCCGCGCCGCGCCCGAAAAGGTACGCACCAACCGGGCTCCTTTTTCGGCGGCAGGACTTCTGTGTGCCACCTGCGCGTGGGAAGGAACCATCTCAGTGCCCACCCCCCACCCCCCTCGTCCTCCCTATCCCCCGCCCGGCGGGGATCCGGGGGAATCCGACGAAAACCTCGCCGCCCCCTTGAGAGGCAGCCCGGAGGGCGGGGTAGCCGCTCATTCCGTGGCGCTGCTGATGGCGCGGCACTGGCAGCCGGTGCACGACTACGCGGTCATCTGTCTCGCCTCCTCGGCGCAGGTCGCCGCCATGGTCACCGGGACCGCGTTCCACCGGACCCTCAACCGCCTCGCCTTCGGCGAGTCGGCCGTCGCGCTGCGCCCGGCCCTGCTGGTGACCGTGCGCGACACGATCCGTGAGTGGTCCGGCGACGATCGAATATCGGCCGTTCTGCCCGCGCTGCAGAAACCGGCCGGAGGGCGCGGCCTGCGCGCCGCCACCTCCATGACACCCGAGAATCGGGTCCTCGCGGAGCGCGCGTTCCAGGCACTTCCCGCGGCCGCGCGCGGTTTGCTCTGGCACGTCGAGGTCGAGGCCGATCCCATAACCGTCCCGGCCGGTCTGCTGGGCATGGACACCGACCTCGCGTCGGCCGCCCTCGAACAGGCGCGTGACACATTCCGCGAAGGCTGTGCACGGGCCCACCGCGAACTCGCGCCGACGCAGGACTGCCGGTTCTACAACCGCCTGCTCGACGTCCCGATCCGCCGGGGCGGCGCCCTACTGCCGGACGTCCAGGACCACATGGACCAGTGCCGCTACTGCCGGGACGCGGCCGAGCAACTGAGCCACTTCGAGGGGCCGCTGGGCCCGCTGATCGCCGAAGCGGTGCTCGGCTGGGGCGCCCGCCGCTACCTCGACTCCCGTCCGGGCCGGGCCTCGCCCGGCGCGCGGAGCGCTCGCGCCGGGCGCCGCGGCGGGCGGCGTGGCACCGGCGGCCACCGCCTGCTCTCCCGGATCCCGCTGCCGGCGCGCCGGACAGCGGGCGCACGGGTCCCGCAGGCACTGCGCTCCTCCCGGGCGCTGCTCTCGGGCGTCGGCGCCGTGTCGGCCGGGGTGCTGACGGCCGTGCTCATCCTCAGCGCGACGTCGTACGACGGCGGGGAGGCCGACCCGGCCGGTTCCAACAGCGCCGCCGGAGGCGACGGCGCCACCTCCGCGACGCCCCCCGGCACGGCCGGACTGCCCACGGCGCCGGGCGTGACGCGGCTGCGCAACACCGGTGCCGGCCTCTGTCTCGACATCCGGGACCTGCCGAAGGAGGGCGCGGGGGCGAAGCTGGCGCCGTGCTCGGCGGTGTGGACCCAGCAGTGGACGTACGAGAAGGACGGGTCGCTGCGCAGCGTCGCGGATCCCGGGCTGTGCCTGGACTCGCACAAGGACGCCGGCGTCGTGGTCCTCGGCACCTGCGCCGACGAGGATGCCGAGCGGGGCGACGACGTGCGCTACGACCTCACCGTGCGCGGCGAACTGCTGCCCCGCTGGGACGAGCAGCTCGCCGTGGCCCCGGCCGGCGACGACCCGGACGCCGACATCGTCGTCAGGGTCCGCGACCGCTCCGACGCCCAGCGCTGGCAGGCGGAACCCGTGCCGACGGCGTCGGGTTCCCTGTCGATCGAGGAGCGGGAGAGCCCGGCGGCCCGCCAGGTGACCGCCCCGGCCGGCCGCGCCGGCTGAACCCGGGCCCGCGGCGAACGGGGCCGCGCGACGCTCGGGCCGCGCGGCCCCGTCGTCAGGCCGGGTCCTCGACGAGGTCGTCCGGCCCGGCCGTGCCCGGCGTGGCGTGGCCCGCCAGGGCGAGGGTCAGGTCGAGTTCGGCCAGCAGGCAGCGGATGACGTGCTCGACGCCCGCCTGCCCGTCCAGACCGAGACCGTAGACGTACGGGCGGCCGAGCAGGACGGCGCGGGCGCCGAGGGCGAGGGCCTTGAAGACGTCGTCGCCGGTGCGGACACCGCTGTCGAAGAGGACCGTGAGCCGGTCGCCGACGGCCTGGGCGACGCGGGGCAGCGCGTCCGCCGCCGCCACCGAGCCCGCCACCTGCCGCCCGCCGTGGTTGGAGACGACGACGCCGTCCACGCCCGCGTCCGCGGCCAGCCGGGCGTCGTCCGGGTGCAGGACGCCCTTGAGCACGATCGGCCCGTCCCAGTTCTCCCGCAGGAACGCCAGGTCCGGCCAGGTCTTGGCCGGGTCGGAGAACAGGCCGACGAAACGCATCACGGCCGCGTTCGGATCCTCGTGCACCGGCTTGGCCAGGCCCGCTAGGAAGGCCGGGTCGGAGAAGTAGTTCGCCGTGCCGACGCCGTGCAGGAACGGCAGGTAGGCCTGGTCGAGGTCGCGGGGCCGCCAGGACAGCAGCGGCGTGTCCAGGGTGACGACCAGCACGCCGAACCCGGACGCCTTCGCCCGGTTCAGGAAGCTGCGCGCAACCTCCGGGTCCTTCGGCCAGTACAGCTGGAACCACCGCTCGGCGTCGCCCATCGCCTCGGCGACCCGCTCCATCGGCGTGCTGGACGCCGAGGACAGGATGTACGGCACGCCCTGGGCGGCGGCGGCGCGGGCCGCGGCGGACTCGGCGTCCGGATGCATGATCGACAGCACGCCGACCGGGGCGAGCGCCAGCGGGGCCGGCAGGGAGCGGCCCAGCACCTCGACCGACAGGTCACGCTCGTGCACGTCCCGCAGCATGCGCGGCACGATCCGGCGCCGCTCCAGGGCGGCCCGGTTGGCCCGGGCGGTGCTGCCGTTGCCCGCGCTGCCCGCCACGTAGCCGACCGGCCCGGGCCCGAGCCGCTGCTCGGTCAGCTCCTCCAGCCGGGTCAGATCGGTGGGCAGCCGCGGTACGGCACCCGTCATCCCGTTCAGATAGATCTCGTACTGGAAGTCCGCCCAGTGCTTGCCCACCGTACGTACCCGCCTCTCGTCGTCTCCTCGTCGAGACCGTGCCGTACGGGGACGATACCGAGCGGTATGGACGGTGCCCGGTCAGGGGCGGTCCGCCGCCGCGCGCAGGACGCGGGCCAGTTCGCGCGGCTCGGAGAACATCGGCCAGTGGCCGGTGTCCAGCTCCACCCGTTCCCAGCTGTCGCCGCGCAGCAGGCTCGCCACCGCCGGCATCGGCTCCTCCCCGTCGAGCAGGCACTTCACGTAGGTCGCCGGGAGGCGGGCGAGGGAGCCGGAGAGCTCGGCCGGCTCGGTGAGCGTGACGCCCGGGTGCGGTGTCGCCCCGCCGAGGAACCGGGCGAGCTGCTCGTCCGTCAGCCCCTGGCCCGCGCAGTCCTCCGGGCCGGGCGGCGGCCAGCACCCGCCGTGGTCGTCGAGCGCCCGCCGCACGTGTTCGCTGGGCCAGCCGGACAGGAACGACTCCCCGTGCACCGGCACGTTCGCGTCGACGAACACCACGCGCTTGAGCCGCCCGCCGATCCGCTCGGCGGCCTGCCCGACCGGGACGCCCGCGTAGCTGTGCCCCACCAGGACGACGTCGCGCAGGCCGAGGCGCTCCACCTCCTCGACGATGTCCCGCACGTGTGCCTGCCGCCCCGGCACGCGCCTGTCCTGCTTCTCGGCGAGACCCGTGAGCGTGAGCGGGTGGACGCCGTGGCCGGTGCCGCGCAGTTCGGCGGCCACCTCGTCCCAGGCCCACGCCCCGAGCCACGCTCCTGCCACCAGTACGAGATCACTCATGCCGGCAACGTAGCCGAGGGGTGTGACAACGCCGCCGGCCCGACGGGCGCGGGGCGGACGGCCGGGCCCGCCGCACGACGAATACGCGACGGGAGCATGAACGCAAGCGGTTGCAAAGTGGTCAGCCACGAGCGGAATCGGAATGTTTCAGGCCTATTAACCAGCATGTGGAAATCGGCCATCTGGCCGCTTCGCGACACCGAAGTCCGTGCGGTTACGGGCTTCACCCGCTCCGGTTCCGTAACTTCTCGCCACTGATTCAATACGCAAGGTTACTGAAACCCGTGGGGTCGATGTGTGTTTCCGTCGCGGACTCGGCAGACTCGCGCTCGCCGACCCGGCACCTACCGGGCACGGGACGGCACACCCTGTAGTCGAGCGGAAGGATGCACACAATGCGGACCACCGCGCGCTGGGCCATGACTGTCGGAGTGACGGCCACCGCCGTCTGCGGACCCCTTGCCGGGGCCGCGCTCGCCGACCCGGGTCAGGCCCCCACCGCGCTCTACGCCCCGTCGGCCCTCGTCCTCACGGTGGGCCACGGCGAGAGCGCGATCTCCGCGACTCCGGAACGCGCGGTCACCCTGACCTGTGCCCCGCGGCCCTCGGGCACCCACCCGGCCGCCGCCCAGGCCTGTGCGGAACTGCGCGGCGTCAGCGGCGACCTCAACGCCCTGACCGCCAAGGAGGGCGTGATGTGCACCAAGCAGTACGACCCCGTGGTCGTCACCGTGGACGGGGTCTGGCAGGGCCAGCGCGTCTCCTACGAGCGCACCTTCTCCAACGAGTGCATGAAGAACGCCTACGGCACGGGCGTCTTCTCCTTCTAGGGGCCGGCACTCCCATGAACCGGGATCGCGCCGTTCCCGTGAGGCACAGCGGGCCGTGGCTGGGGAGCCGGGCCGTTGTCACGGGGAGCCGCGATCTCGTCCAAGGGGGCCGGCGGGCGGAGTGGGGCCGCCCGCCGGCCCTCGGGCCTCAGGTGTCCCGGGGGTCAGGCCCGGTCGCGGTGGCTCGTGTCGCACCACGGATAGCGGCGGCTGCGGCGGCAGGTGCACAGCGCCACGCGGAAGCGGTCGGAGGAGACGACGGAGCCGTCCTCCAGCTCGACCTCCACCGGGCCCTCCATCAGCAGCGGACCCTTGCGCTGGACGGAGACGCGGCGCGGTGCGCCGGGCGACCGGTCAGACGGGGAGTTCGGCACGGATCACCACCAGCTCTTCCTTGTCCTCGTCGGCGGACAGCAGCCCCCGCTCCCGCAGCCACCGTTCCCGGCCGCGCAGCACGGGACCGAACGCGATCCGCTCGCGCCGGGTCACCGCGGCCTTCAGCCCGGCGGCACGCAGCTGCGACACGGTCAGATCGGGACCGCTGAGCGCCGACTGCACCAGCAGCAGCACCCCGCCCGGGCGCAGCAGTGCGGGCGCCTCCCGGCAGATCCGGTCGACGACCAGCCGCCCGTCGCCCCCCGCGTCCCACGCCCGGGCCGCACCGCGCGGCGCGCGGTGGCCGTCGGGAGCGGGCACGTACGGCGGATTGGCCAGAATGAGGTCGAAGGTCTCTCCGCGCACGGGACCGAAGAGGTTGCCGTGCCGGATGCGGACACGCAGCCCGGCCAGCCGGGCGTTCAGCCGGGCCGCCAGCACGGCGCCCCAGGACACGTCGACGGCGGTGACCCGCAGACCGCGCCGGGCGGCCTCCAGGGCCAGGGCGCCGGACCCGGTGCCCACGTCGAGTACCTCCGCGCCCGGCGGGAGCGGTTCGTCGGACAGGGCACCGGCCAGCAGCTCGGTGTCTTCCTGCGGGGCGTACACGCCCGGGAGTACCAGTGGATTCACGGGCGCCGAGTACCCCGCTGTTCAGGAGATATGGGTCGCCTCGCGGGCAAGCGGTTGACACAGTGACGAACGTGACGCGCGCCAGTCCGCCAGCAGCCGGGCCCCGAGACGCTCCTCGACGAACTCGGTGGCGTCGATCCCGAAGGCGACGTCCGCGGCGAGGTGCGGCTCCTGCTCCAGCAGTCCGCCGATGACCTCGTGCCGCACGACCTGCTCGTGGACCGCGTCGGCCTCGACGTGCTCGTCGTAGAAGTGCTCGGCCGCGGGCCCGGCGCCCGTGCGGCGCATCGCCTCGGCGAGTCGCCGTGACCCCGGCGACGAGGTGATCTCGACCGCAGCGAAATGGCCGACCAGGGCGCCCCTGAGCGACCGGTGCAGACCGAACAGGGACATCATGTTCACCGTGACCAGCGCCTCGGCGGACGCCGCGTCGAGGTAGCGGCCGTACGTGGTGTCCAGGCCCAGGTCCGTCATCAGGTCGGCGAAGAGGCGGGCGTGCACCCGGTCGGCGCGGCCCCCGCCCCACTCGTCGAACTCCACCGCCGCCATCCCCGCCTTCGCCCGGCCCCACAGCCGCGGCAGCACCCAGGCGTGCGGGTCGGCCTCCTTGAGGTGGTACAGGGAACGCTGCGCCGCGTATTCACGCAGGTGCCACAGCTCGCCCTCGTCGCGCAGGAAGTAGGAGACCCCCTTGCCGTCCACGGGCTCCACCAGCAGCTCCGCCAGGGCGTCGTCGACACTGTCGTGGACCTGCGCGTCGGTGCGCAGCGCGGACAGGAAGCGGTGCTCCATGGCCGCGCGCACGCGCAGCAGGTCGGGGTCCCACTCGCGTTCCGCGGGAACCCCCGCGAAACCGCGGTAGTGCAGCTCGTAGCAGAGATAGAGGGCGAGCTGGAGGTCCTCGCCGTACACCGCGGCCCGGGCGACGTCCTCCATGCGGGGCAGCCGGCCCGCGCCCCGCAGATACGCCTCGACGCCCCTGCTCAGCGGGCCGCGCGGCGTCGGCAGTCCTGGTTCTTCGTGCTCCATGGGCGCCGGGTACCCGGACGGGGCGCAAGGTCACCGCCGGAACCGGAGATCCCGGTCATGGCCCCGCGGCGACGGCGCGGGCCCGGGGGGCCGGCGGCCGCGTGGTGCACCGCCGTGACCGGCCCTCCGGGCCCGCACCGGGAACGCCTCTCACTCTCCTTCGACCCGCTCCTGGGCGCCGGTGTTGGGAGAGATGGCGTCACCGGCCTCACCCCGGTGGCGCCGCCGCTCGGCGGAGTCCTGGGTGCGCGTCTCGGCGTCCTCGATCTCGCGCAGGACCTCCTCGAGAGCCGTCTCGGGCTGCTTGCCGGACTGGTCGCGGTCCTGGTCGTGGGACACGGGGTCTCCTTTCCTCGGTGCGGTGTGCGCATCGCCGGTGGGTGCGCGGGGTGGCAGGCCTCAGTTCGAGGCGGTCGCGATGCGCAGTGGTACGGGCTCGGCCGGGGCGGTCTCCGCGTTGCGCCGGATCACCTCAGCCCACCAGGACGGGCCGTCCTCGATGTGCCGCAGCATCACGCCCTCGCGGATCGCCCAGGGACAGACGGTGAGGGTCTTGAGGCCGGTCAGTTTCATCGCCGTGTGCCCGACCACGGCGCCGGCCAGGCTCTGCGCGGCCCGCGGGGCGGAGATGCCGGGCAGGCGCGCGCGGTCGGCGGCGGGCAGCGCGGCCAGCTGCGTGATCGCCTCCCGCAGGTCGGCCCGGCGCATCTCGCGGTCCACGAACGGGCCGTGGCGCCCGGGTGCGGCACCGCACAGCCGGCCCAGCTGCTGGAAGGTGCGGGAGGTGGCGACCGCGGTGCGCGGGCCCTCCCAGCGGATCCGGGCCGCGACGTCCCGCAGCTGGTGGCGGACCTTGCGGCGCAGTTCGCGCAGCCGCTCCGGGGAGGGCGGGTCCTCGTCCTCGAAGTACTCGTGGGTGAGCCGTCGCGCCCCCAGCGGCAGTGACGCCACGAAGTCCGGCAGGCGGCCGCGCCCGAAGGCGACCTCCAGGGTGCCGCCGCCGATGTCGAGCAGGGCGAGCGGGCCGGAGCGCCAGCCCATCCAGCGGCGGGCCCCGAGGAACGTCAGTTCCGCCTCGACCTCGCCGGGCAGCGTGCACAGGTCCACGCCCGTGCGGGCCCGCACGGCCTGCAGGACCTCCAGCCGGTTCGGCGCGTTGCGCACCACGGCGGTAGCGAAGGCCAACGGTTCGGCCGCGCCCCACCGGCCGGCCGTCCTGCTCGCCTCCGCCACCGCGTGCACCAGCTGCTCCACGGCCTGCTCCGGAATGGGTCCCCCCGGTGTGACCTGCTCGGACAGCCTCAGACGCCACTTGGCGGTGTGCACGGGCAGCGGCACCCCGTCCTCCGCGTCCGCGACCACAAGTCTGACCGTGTTCGATCCCACGTCCACCACGCTGATTCGCATGCGCGGTGGGTACCCATTTCCGGCCCGGACCAACGGATGGGTGCGGGTGACAGGGCGAGGATGCGCCACCGGACGGCGGGAGGGGGCGGCCGCGTGCCCGCACGGGCGCGGGACCAGGGTGACGGGTGCGCCGGCCGCACCGCGCGAACGCCGTCGGTGACGACCCAGGCCACGCCCCAGGTCAGCGGTACGTCCCAGGCGTGCGTCCCGGGTGCGGGAGCGGCCACCCGCGGCGCGCGGCGCGCGGACGCGGACCAGAAAGGCCGGTTCGCGTCCGCCGCGACGGCCGTCGCGGGTGCTGGACGGCACGGGAAGCAGCCCGTTCCGAGGGGCGGCACGTCACGCCATCTGGCGCCGCACCAGCTCGTGCAGCCGGCCGGTCGTGTCCGCGAGCAGCTGTGCGGGCGGGCCCTGCTGGACGACCTTGCCGTCCTCCATCACCACGACCCGGTCGGCGTCCAGCACGGTCGACAGCCGGTGCGCGATGACGATCCGGGTGGCGTTCAGGGCCTTGGTGCTCTCGATGACGGTGCGCTGCGTCTCGTTGTCGAGCGCGCTGGTCGCCTCGTCGAAGAACAGGATCCGCGGCCGGCGGATCAGCGCCTGGGCGATCATCAGCCGCTGGCGCTGGCCGCCGGAGACGGCCCCGCTGCCCGAGACGATCGTGTGCAGGCCCATCGGCATCCGCTTGATGTCCTCCGCGAGCCCGGCCATCTCCGCTGCCGCCATCGCCTCCTCCGGCGTGTACGGCTCGGTGCCGCAGATGACGTCCAGGATCGAGCCGGTGAACGGCTGCGCGTGCTGCAGCACCACCCCGCACTGGCGGCGCACCGCCGACTGGTCGAGAGCCGCGAGGTCCTGGCCGTCGTACAGCACGCTGCCCGAGACGGGCCGGTCGAAGCCGATCAGCAGTCGCAGCAGCGTCGACTTGCCGCAGCCGCTCGGGCCCACGATCGCGACGAACTCGCCCGGCCGCGCCTCGAACGACACGTCGTCCAGGACCAGTGGCCCGTCGTCCGCGTAGCGGAAGGACACCCGCCGCGCCTCGATCGCCCCGGTCAGCGGACCGGGCCGGGTGCTCGCCGCGCGCACCTCGGGCGTGGCGTCCAGCACCGGCTTGACCTCCTCGAACAGCGGCAGCGCCGCCACCGCCGAGACGAAGGCCCCGGTGAGCTGGGTGACCGAGGTCAGCAGCATCGTCACCGAGGTGTTGAAGGCGAGGAACGCCGCCGCCGACATCGAGCCCCGGGCCGGACCGGCCAGCAGCATGAACATCAGCAGCGTGCACACCGGCAGGTACACCGCGCCCAGCACCGAGGTGACGTTCTTGATGCGTCCGACCTTCTGCTGGAGCTCCCGGCTGCGCGCGAACTGAGCGGCCCAGGCGGCGTAGGCGTAGTTCTCGGCGGCGGCCACCCGCAGCTTGGGCAGGCCGCGCAGCGTCTGGAACGCCTGGTTGTTCAGCTTGTTGGAGAGCACCACCAGCCGTCGCTGCCAGCGCACCTGCCACAGCCCCAGCCCGAGGAACACGGCCGCGATGACGACGAGCATGCCGATCGCGGCCAGTGCCATCGGCACGCTGAACCACAGCAGCAGGCCGAGGTTCATCGCTCCGACCGTCACCGACTGGGCGACCGTCGGCCCGACGCCCGCCAGCAGCCGGCGGATGGAGCTGATGCCCATGGCCGCGCTGGCCAGTTCGCCGGTGGAGCGCTCGGTGAAGAACTTCGTCGGCAGCCGCAGCAGCCGGTCCCACACGGCCGGTTGCAGCGTGGCCTCGATCCGGCCCTCCAGCCGCAGGATGGTCAGGTTCTGCAGCAGCATGAACGCCGCCGCCACCACGCTGCTGAGCATCACGGCCAGACACACCTGCACGATCAGGTCCGTCTGCGCCTTCGGCACGAACTCGCCGAGCACCTTGCCCGTGGCGAGGGGCACCAGCGCCCCGATCGCCACCGTGACCAGGCCGCTGAGCAGCAGGGCCGTCAGGTCGCCGCGCATGCCCCGTACGCAGAACCGCAGCAGCCGCAGCGGGCTGAGCCCCCGCTCGGGCAGCGGACGGTAGAACATCACCGCGCGCGGCTCGAACTCGTCGGCGTTGGCCTTCTCGACCGGCGTCTCACGCCCGGTGGAGGGGTGGACCGCGACATAGCCGCCGCGCCGCCACAACAGCGCCACCGGCGCGCCCGACAGGGCCCGCCGGCCGACCAGCGGCCCCACGTCGTCCCGCCACCATCGTCCGTCGAGGCGCACGGCCCGGGTGCGGACCCGGGAGGCCAGGGCGACCTGTTCGACCGGGTCGAGGCGGTCGCCGCCGGTGCCCTTCTGCGTGGGCTCGGCGAGGCTGATCCCGGCCGCCTGCCCGACCAGCCGGCACGCCGCGTACGTGGCGTCGGCGTCCGCCGCGGTGGTGCCCTTCGAGGACCGCTCGCCGATGGAGGCCAGCAGGGTCCGGTCGGCCTGGGCGCGCACCGCCTCGCCCGCCTTGATGCCCTCGGCCGTGCGGTCCTCGTGGGTGCGCTCCAGCTGCTCGATCCAGCGGTCCAGCGTGGTCAGCAGCCGGTACTGCTGGTCGACCATGGACTGCCACAGCGCGGGGTCCATCAGCAGGTCGGCCGCCGCCTCCGCGCCGTAGAGCGAGCCGTACTGCACGCTGCCGGGCGGCACCTGCATCCAGAACACGTCGTCGTCGGTGGGCGCCGCGGCCCGCTCGGTGGCCATCGGAGCCTGGAAGAGGATGGACAGGCTGCGGCCGACGCCGAGGGCGAGCGCGTACTCCAGGGGGCTCGTCGTCGGCGGTACGTACTGCGGGTTGCCGTACTCGTCGTACGACCAGGTCGCGGTGTTCGCGGGCTGGTACAGCTCGCGCAGGCCGATGCGGTGCACCACGCAGTCCCGCAGCGGGCGGGCCACGAGGGTGTGCTGGGGTCCGGCCACCGGGCCGAGCACCAGCGAGCCCGCCTCCAGCCGGCCCAGGTGGTGCCAGTGGCCCTGCCGGCCGGCGTCGACCGCGAACAGGTCGACCGCGCCGGACGCGACCAGCCACAGCACCTGGGGGCCTTCGAGGTCGAGGCGGCTGAACCCGGCGCAGTCCAGGCGCGAGCCCAGCTGCCCGAAGGCGCCGAGCACCAGGTCGCCGTCGTGTCCTTCGTGGACGGTCGTCATCTCACCGTTCCCTGACCAGTGCCGCGTAGGCGCCGCCGCGCGCCACCAGTTCCTCGTGCCGTCCGCGCTCGACGACCGTGCCGTGCTGCAGGATGACGATCTCGTCACTGTCGCGCACGGTGCTCAGCCGGTGCGCGATCACCACGCAGGCGCAGCCGCGCCGGCGCAGGTTGTCCATCACGACCAGCTCGGTCTCCGCGTCCAGCGCGCTGGTCACCTCGTCGAGCACCAGGATGCTGGGGCGGCGCACCAGCGCCCGCGCGATCTCCAGCCGCTGGCGCTGCCCGCCGGAGAAGTTGCGGCCGTCCTGCTCGACCTTGCTGTGGATGCCACCGGGCCGGCGCGTGATCACGTCGTACAGGGCGGCGTCGCGCAGCGCGTCCTCCACCGCGTCGTCCGGGATCGACGGATCCCACAGCGCCACGTTGTCGCGGACCGTGCCCTCGAAGAGGAACACGTCCTGGTCGACGAAGGAGACGGAGGCGGCCAGCGCCCCGCGCGGGATGTCCTCGATGCGCTGCCCGTCGATGCGGATCACGCCCTCCCACGGCGCGTACAGGCCGGAGATCAGCCGGGACACCGTGGACTTGCCGCTGCCGGAGCCGCCGACCAGCGCCACCTGCTGCCCGGGTCCGACGGTCAGGTCGAAGCCGGTGAGCAGCGGCTTGTCGAGCGGGCTGTAGCCGAAGGTGATGTTCTCCAGCTCGACGTGGCCCTGCAGGCGGCGCGTCGACTCGCCCGCGCCGGGGCGGCCGTAGAGCGGGTCGGCCTTGAAGTTCTCCACGTCCTTCAGCCGGGCCACGTCGGCGGCGAAGTCCTGGATGCGGCCCGCGACGCCGTTCAGCCGGGTCAGCGGCGCGGTGAACCGGGTGACCAGGGCCTGGAAGGCGACCAGCAGGCCGACCGAGATGTGCCCCTCGACCGCCCGCATGCCGCCGATCCAGAGGATCAGCGCGCTGTTGAGGGTGGCGAGCGTCGGCGCGACCACGCCCAGCCAGGCGCTCGGCACCCCGAGCCGCTGCTGCTCCTCCAGGGTGGTGGCGTGCTGCCCGGCCCACTTGCGGAAGTAGGCGTCCTCGCCGCCGGTGGCCTTCATCGTCTCGATGAGCTGCAGGCCGGTGTAGGCGGTGTTGGTGAGGCGGGCCGTGTCGGCGCGCAGCTTCGCCGTGCGGGTGGCGCGCAGCCGTACGACGACCCGCATGGCCACGATGTTCAGCAGGGCCACGCCGATGCCGACGAACGTCAGCTGCGGGTCGTAGGTGTACAGCAGGACCGCGTACAGCACGACCACGATCGCGTCCACGCCCGCCGCCGCGAGGTCGCGGGAGAGGGTCTCGGCGACGGCGTCGTTGGACTGCAGCCGCTGCACCAGGTCGGCCGGGCTGCGCTGCGAGAAGAACGTCACCGGCAGCCGCAGCAGATGCCGCAGGAAGCGGGCGCTGGACAGCGTCGAGGAGATGATCCGGCCGCGCAGCAGGTTGGCCTGCTGCAGCCAGGTCAGCACGACCGTGAGCAGCACGCACGCCGCCATCGACGCGAACAGCACCCCGAGCAGCGAGGTCCGGCCGCCGATCAGGAACTCGTCGATGTAGGTGCGGCTGAGCGCGGGCACCGCCGCGCCGACCGCGACCAGCAGCAGGCTCGCCAGGACGGCGGCCGGCAGGGTGCCCGCGGTGCCGCGCAGCCGGGCGGGCATCGCGCCGAGGACGCCGGGCCTGCGGCCGCCTCGCGCGAAGTCCTCGCCGGGCTCCATGACCAGCACGACACCGGTGAAGCTGCCGTCGAAGTCCTCCATGGGCACGAACCGGCGGCCCTTGCCGGGGTCGTTGATGTAGACGCCCCGGCGGCCGAAGCGGCGGCCCATGCCGTCGTAGACGACGTAGTGGTTGAACTCCCAGAACAGGATGGCCGGCGACCTCACCTCGGCGAGGGCCGCCAGGTCCATCTGCATGCCCTTGGCGGTCAGGCCGTAACTGCGGGCCGCCTTCAGCAGGTTGCTGGCGCGCGAGCCGTCGCGGGAGACGCCGCAGGCGATGCGCAGTTCCTCCAGCGGGACGTGCCTGCCGTAGTGGCCGAGCACCATCGCCAGGGAGGCGGCGCCACACTCGACGGCCTCCATCTGCAGCACGGTGGGGGTGCGGACGGTCTTCGCCCCGGCCTTGGGCACCTTGCGCTCGGGCGGGGCGGCGCGGCGCCTGCCCCGGGTCTCCTGTGCGGCCGGGCTCATGGCAGCAGCCAGTCGACGGGACGCTGGTCGGCCAGCTTGATGGAGCCGGAGGCCGGCGTCATGGACGTCAGCTCGAACGGTGGCCCGTCCGCGGAGGACCACGCGTAGCCGCTCTTCGTGGCGGAGGACTTGTCCAACCGGACCGTCACGGCCACCGGCCTGCCCTTCTTCGTGAACTGCTCGCCGAGCTGGCTGTCCCCGAGGAACGCGGCGATCTGCTGCGGCGACTGGGCCGAGCGGTCCACGGACTTCACGTGGCCGCGCAGCACTCCGTACTCCTGCGCCGGCACCGACTGCACGGTGAGGTCGACGGGAGCGCCGTCGGGGATCGTGGCGGCGTTCTGGGCGGGCACGTAGACCGTGGCGTAGAGGGGGTCCCCGGTGCGGGCGACCTTCTCGACGGCGGCGACGTTCGCGCCGGTCCGGATGATCTGCCCGACGCTCGCGGCGAGCGCGGAGACGCGGCCGGCGTCGAGCGTGCGGACGACGGTCTCGCCCTCGGGGGTGCGGACCTTGAGCACGGGGGAGTTCGCCGGGAGCCGTTCGCCCTGCTCGGCGAGGACCGCGGTGACCTGGCCCGCGACGGGGCTCTGCAGGACGTAACTGCCCTGCCCGTGCGTGAGGATGGCGGGCGCGCCGACCGTGGAGGCCACCGAGCCGGTCACCGCCCACACCGAGGCGGCCGCCATCGCGACCACCGTCACGGAGAGGACGAGCCAGCCCTGCGGTCGGGCGAATCGCACCGGCAGGTCGAGCTCCTCCGGTGACTGGAGTTTGGCGAGGGCCTGTTGGCGGAACTGCAAGGAACTTCCCTCACCCGTAGAAGAGGTTCTTACGGAGGTGGCGGAGGCTGTCGGGGTGCCCTGTCACGGCACCCGAAGATCCCGGAACCGCCGGCTGCGGCTCCGGGAGTCAACGGCACTGGCCGGATCAGAGACCGGCGACCAGGTTGGTGACCGGGGCCGTGTTCAGGCCGGTGACACCCTCGACGGTGCCGACGGCGGTGTTCACCAGGCCGGAAACCGGAGCGATGCCGTCCACGGTGTCGGTGACGGTGTTCACGGCGTTCACGGACAGGCCGCCGGAGACGGCGTCGAGCTCGGCGTCGGCGATCTCGACGGTCTCGACCTGGGGGGTGGAGTTCATGATGGAACTTCCCTTCATATGGATATCTCACAAGGGGGGAGCGGCCCCCTCTGGGGACAGATGACGGCCGCGACCACGAGCGCCGGACACGCGTTTCCGCATGCCCTTCGCGGCCCCCGCGGTGCGATGGATCAAAGCACGCTGCGGGCGCGGGCTTCCAATCAACCACCCGCCTCACCAGGCAACTTGCGGCGCAGAAGGGTCCGTCCGTGCAGAATCGCGCACGCCTTGGTGGCGACTTCTTCACATGCGTCACGGCATCGGCTCATTCCACGTCCTGAATCGCCGGACGGCGAATCCGGCACTCCGGACCCAAAGGAGTGACCGACGCGAAGGGCATGGGGAAGACCCGATTTCCGGTGACCGGGTTGAGTATTCGATGTGCAGATTCGCTGGAGGCGGGATTCAACTCGCCGACCACAACGGAGCGTTCCCGTGTGGACACGGAACGTGTCGGGTTGTCGAGGTCGTGGGGGCCGTCCCTCTGACAGGCCGTCACCCGGCCGCGAAAGGGTAGTTGGCTGATTCCGCCGGCTGATTTCGCAGTGCGAAGGGGCGACTTGTAAACGGAATTGAACGCCCCGAGTGGCCCGTGCGTACCAACAGCCATCCAGGCGCCCCCCAGGACGCTGCCGGACGGCGGCACCCACTCCGTCCCCCAGGAGGAGAGAAGTTTGAGTCACAAGCGAATCCCGAAGCGCAAGGCCGCGATAGCGGCGGGCGGCGTGGTGGCGCTCGGCGCGGCCGCGATCCTGCTGCCCAGCGCCAACGCCTCGCAGGACGGTTCGTCCGACGGAGCGGCGGTCGCGCCGAAGACCCTCAAGGCCGGCGACGCCTCGGATCTCGCCTCGCAGCTCGCCGGGGTCCTCGGTGACGCGTTCGGCGGCTCCTACTACGACGGCGACAGCCGGCAGCTCGTCGTCAACGTCGTACCGGGCGACGACAACAACGTGATCGCGCAGGCCAAGGCGGCGGGCGCGAAGGTGCGCGAGGTCGACAACAGCTGGTCGGAGCTCCAGCAGGGGGCGTCGACGCTCAAGTCCGAGGCGACCATCGCGGGCACCTCGTGGTCGATCGACCCGCGCACCAACAAGCTCCTGGTGACGGCCGACAGCACCGTGACCGGCGCCAAGTGGGACAGACTGGAGTCCACCGTGCGGAGCCTCGGCACCGGCATGGCGACCCTCAAGAAGTCCGCGGGCACCTTCAAGCCGTTCGTCTCCGGCGGCGACGCCATCTTCGCCGGGGGCTCGCGCTGCTCCCTCGGCTTCAACGTCACCGCGGGCGACGGCTCCCCGGCGTTCCTGACGGCCGGTCACTGCACCCTCGGCGGCAACGAGTGGTCCGACACACAGGGCGGCCGGCCGATCGCCACGGTCGACCAGTCGACCTTCCCCGGCAACGGCGACTTCGCACTCGTGAAGTACGACGACCCGGCGACCGAGGCACCCAGCGAGGTCAACCTCGGCAACCAGACCGTCCAGATCACCGAGGCCGCGGAGGCGACCGTCGGCCAGGAGGTCTTCCGGATGGGCAGCACCACCGGGCTCGCCGACGGCCAGGTCCTCGGACTCGACGCCACGGTGAACTACCCCGAGGGCACGGTCACCGGCCTCATCCAGACCAACGTCTGCGCCGAGCCCGGCGACAGCGGCGGCTCCCTGTTCACCCGGGACGGCCTCGCGATCGGCCTGACCTCCGGCGGCAGCGGCGACTGCACGGTGGGCGGCGAGACCTTCTTCCAGCCGGTCACCACGGCGCTGGAGGCCGTCGGCGCGACCCTCGGCGGCGGCGCCGCGGGCGGCGGAGCGGGCGCGGACGCGGGCGACGAAGCGGGCGCCGGTGCGGGTGACGAGGCCGGTGCCGGTGAGGAAGCGGGCGCGGGCGCCGGGGACGAGGCCGGTGCGGGTGCCGGTGCAGGTATCGGTCAGGGCGCCGGTGCGGGCGAGGAAGCCGGTGTCGGTCAGGACGCCGGGGCCGGTCAGGACAACGGCCGGGGCGTCGAGGACGACTCGGGCCTGACCGAGTCGCGCTGACCCCCCACCACGTCGGCAGCCGGTCCGACGCCGCCGGGCCGGTCCCCGCCCCCTTCTTCCCTGGCGGGGACCGGCCCGGGGGGGGGGGGGCCCCCCCCCCACCCCCCCGGGCCCCCCCCCCCCGGGGGCCCGCCCCCCCCCCCGGGGGGGCGGCG
>NZ_JBWKIF010000023.1:0-71824 GCF_056432865.1 Streptomyces sp. NPDC044921 | reverse complement strand
CCGCGCCGCCCCGCGCCCCCCCCCCCCCCCCCCCCCCCCCCCCCCCCCCCCCCCCCCCCCCCCCCCGCCCGCCCCCCCCCCCCCCCCCCCCCCCCGGCCCCCCCCCCCCCCCCGCGGCCGGTGTCCCAGCCACCATCCGGCCGTGACCCCGGCCGCCGGTGCCCAGGACGATCGCGCGGGGCGGACTTCCGGGGCTCTTGGGGTCGTGGGGGCACGCACGACCGGCGGCGCTCTCGTGACGGGGGCACGTCTGCGGGGCGTAGGACGCCGAGCTCGCGGTGCGGAGACGTGGCCCGCAGGGCCGCTCGCTCGACTCCGCCGGACCGAGCAGGCGGAGCGCGAGCAGGCGGAGCGGCGCCGAACGTGCGGGCCGCCCGGGCCCGGGCCCCGGACATCGACGCGTCGCGCATGCCGCCGCATCGGCAACGCCGGGTTCCGCCGGCTGCGGGGCCCGTCGCGGTCCCTCAAGCAAGGCCCGAAGCGCCAGGCCGCGAGCCCCCGGGCCACAGCCCAGGGCCGCCGGGCCGCAGACCGCCGGCCCCGGCTGCCCCGTCCGTGCCCGTCCGTGCGCGTCCCCCCGCCTCGGAGAAAAGCGTCCCACCCTCCTACCCGAGTGCCCTGATCAGCAGCAGGGCGATGTCGTCGAGGCGTTCCTCGGTGTCACTGTGGCGGCGTTCGTGGTGGACGAGGCTGTCGGCCAGTTCGTCCAGCGGCTGGTCCCCGGCGTCGGCCAGGCGGTGGCTCAGGTCGGCGAGGGCCTCCTCGAAGTCCGTGCCCGGGGACTCGACCAGGCCGTCGGTGTAGAGGACGAGCAGGGAACCGGGCGTGAGCGCCACCTCCGTCGTCGGGTACACCGCCCCGGCGTCGATGCCGAGCAGCGGACCCCCGGCCAGGTCGAGGACGCGGACCCGCCCGTCCGGCCGTCTCACCAGTGGCGGGGGATGGCCCGCCCGGGACATCACGGCCCGCCCGTGCGCCGGGTCGAGCCGCAGGTACAGGCAGCTGGCGAACAGGTCGGACCCCAGGTCGAGCAGCAGCCGGTTGGTACTGCGCATGACCTCCTCGGGCGCCTGGCCCACGGTCGTGTACGCCCGGACCGCCGTGCGGACCTGCCCCATCAGCCCGGCCGCCGTGACGTTGTGGCCCTGGACGTCCCCGATCACCGCCGCCGCCATGCCCTGCGTGTGCACCAGGTCGTAGAAGTCGCCGCCGATGTCCATGCCCTGGGTGGCCGGCACATAGCGGCCGGCCGCCTCGATGCCGGGCAGCGACGGCAGGGAGTGCGGCAGCAGCGCCTCCTGCAGGCCGTGCGCGAGCCGGTGCTTGGCGTCGTACAGGAGCGCCCGCTCCAGCGCCTGGGCGATCAGCCCCGCCAGGCTGGTCATGACGGCCCGCTCCTCCGTCGGGAAGGGATGCGGCTCGGCGTAGGAGAGCACACACGTCCCCACCGGCCGTCCCTGCGCGATCAGCGGCAGGTACGCCCAGGCGGCGAAACCGTCGGGGGTGGCGAGCCGCGCCGGGTACAGGCGCTCCAGCTGCTCCTGCGACTCGAAGAACGCCGGCACGCCCGTCCGCAGCACCTGCGTACCGGGTGTCGGCTCGGTCAGAGGCAGGCCGTCGAACCGTTCCACCACGTGCGCGTCCGGGTAGCCGCGGTGCCCGAGCACCCGCAGCCGGTTCGCCCGCGAGCCCAGCACGACCAGGGCCTGGCTCCCCACGGCGGGTGCGATCTCGTCGGCGACCAGCTGCACCACGTCCTGCACCCCGACCGCCTCGGTGAGCGCCCCGGCCAGGTTCAGCACCTGCGAGATGGTGACCAGCCTCGAGGGCGTCCCATCGGGCGGCGGCACCGTGCGGTTCATCTCCGACACGGCCCGGGACCGGGTGATGCGCACGCTCAGGCCGGTGGTGCTCGGGTAGAGCCGGAACGACAGCCATTCGCCGGGCGGGCGCAGCGCCACGAACGAGGTGACGTGCTGACTGAGCAGCGCGGCCCGGTAGCGGTCCTCGTAGACCGGGTCGTTGAGCCACGGCACCGACGCCCACAGTTGGTTGCCCAGCAGCCGGCTGACCGGGACGTTCAGCAACTCGGCCGCCGCCGCGTTGACGAAGCCGATCCGCCCGTGCAGATCCAGCGACATCAGTCCGTACGGCAGCCGGCTCACCATCCGGGCCGCCTCGACCGTGCCGAGCGTCCCGGCCACCCCGCCCACCAGCGGCGCGGCGACCAGATCGGGCTCGGGGTGCGGCGGGATGCTGAGCTCGGCGGCCCGCTCCAGCCGGACCGCCAGCCGGCCGCAGGCCGCGGTCAGGTGCTCGCGCTCGTGATCGGACAGCTCCGTCGGATGCGTGCCCGGCCAGGTCACGAAGACCGCGCCGTACACGGTCGACTCGGTGGCGATCGGCACGGCCGCCAGGGCGAACGGATACGGCAGCACCACCGCGATCCGCGGGTAGTGGCGGGCCATCTCCTCCTCACCGCCGACCCACACCAGCCGCCGCTCGCGCGCCGCGTCCGCCACGGGGATCGGCGCGCTCAGCCCCACCCGCTCCCACGGTGCCGCGAACGCCCGCGGCAGCCCGGCCATCACCGCCATCTCCAGCACGGGCTGGTCCTGCGCGAGCAGGTACACCGCGCCCGAGTGGGCGTGCACCTCGTCCATCATCGAGGCCAGCGCCAGCGACAGCAGCGGACGGCCGACCGGCGCCCTCGCGGCGGCCGGCGCCTGCGCGGACGACTGTCCGTCGGACACGCCGACCACCTCCTCGCACGGCCGCGCGACCGGACCCAGGAACAAATCTCCCCCCTGGCGGCCGGTCGCGCACGACGAAGGGACGGCAGCGGCCCCGGTTCCCCTCGGTCACCGGCGAGCGACCCCCTGGGGGGCACTTCGCGTACCCCGGCCACCCGGACCCATGCGGGATCCACCCCCCTCGAACCCTCCGGCGGCGCTCACAGCCTTCCGAGCGCACGGGTGCGTGCGGGCCCACGGAACGCTCACAGGGGCTGCGCGGGTGTCTCATAAGCGCTGTAATGGCCAACGTGGTCAGTCCGGGCGCCCGAGAACGCGGAACGCGAACGCTGCGTGCCGAGGGTGCCCTCAAAGCGGTCGCGGCCGATGAGGAGTCGCCCGACCGGGTGCGCCGCGTCCTCGAACAGGCACTGGTCTTCGCCGGTGCGGCGTTCGCCGCCGTCTACACGCCCGCCGAGGACGGGGAACTGCTGTGCCTGGCCGAGTCGGCCGGGGTGCCCCGAACCCTCTACGGACTGCGCGACAGCTACCCGCGCGCCGGCCGGTCCCCGGTCGCCGAGGCCCACCGCGAGGGGCGGCCGGTCACGCTGGGCCCGGCGGAACTCGCCGCACACGCCCAGTCCCGGCGCGTGCCGTCCCGGGACTTCCACCTGACGGTCCTGCCCGTGCACGGCGACGGCGGCGGCTGCCTGGTCGCCGTCAGCGAGCGGCCCGAGGGCTTCGGCCCCGACGACCGCGAGTGCCTGGAACTCGTCGCCGAGGCCGTCGCCTACACCGCCCCGGCCGCGCCCGCCGAGGGCGCCGACCTGCCGCCGGGCGCGTTCAGCCTCGCCATGGACACCGGCCGCGTCCGGGTCGGCGACGACCTGCTGGACCTGTTCGGCCTCGACCCCGCCGAGTTCGACGGCCGTGTCGAGACCCTGCTCGGCCTCACCGTGCCGGAGGACCTGCCGTCCCTGATGTCGGTGGTGGAGGCCGACCACATGTCCATCGGCGACCGGGAGCTGGAGTTCCGCGTGCTCCAGCCCACCGGGCCGCCGAAGTGGCTGCGGCTGCGCGGGCACCTGCTGCCCGGCGGCGAGGGCCGGCCCGCGCGGCTCGTGGGCACCGTCGCCGACGCCTCCACCCTGCGCTCCGACGTCACCGACGTGGCCCGGGTGCAGCGCCTGGCCGCCGCGCTGGCCACCGCCGTCACCGTCCGCGACGTCGGCAAGGCCGTGGTCGCGGCCCTGCGCCGGCCGCTGCGGGCCGACCGGATCGCGCTCGCCGAGCTGGAGGGCGACCGGCTCGTCGTCACCGTCCTCGACCCGCCCGAACCCGAGGCCTGGCCCGAGCTGTGGCGGACGGAGTGGCGGGGGGAGTGGCCGGACGCGCCGGTGCGGGCCATGCCCACGCTGGCGGCCGCGCTGCGTGAGGGCCGGGCCCGGATCTGGCCCGCCGGCAGCCCCCTGGAACGCGCCCTCGGCGAGGTGGGGCCCGGCGGACTCGCCGTCCTGCCGCTGCCCGCCGGGAACCGCATGGCCGGGGCCTGCCTGATCGGCTGGGACGCCCCGCACGACTTCGGCGCCGACGAGCGCGCCCTGCTCACCGCCTGCGCCGGCCTCGCCGGGCAGGCCCTCGTGCGGGCCCGGGCCTTCGACGCCGAGCACGAACTCGTCGGCATGCTCCAGCGCCAGCTGCTGCCGCGCCGCCTGCCCCGGCTGCCGGGCGCGGTGGCCGTCGCCCGCTACCTGCCGAGCACGGCCGGGCTCGAACTCGGCGGTGACTGGTACGACGTCATCCCGCTGCCCGACCACCACGTCGGCCTCGTCATCGGAGACGTCCAGGGCCACAGCGCCGGAGCCGCCACGCTCATGGGCCAGATGCGCACGGCCCTGCGCGCCTACGCCGTCGAGGGGCATCCGCCGGACGTGGTCGTCGCGCACGCCAACCGGCTGCTCGTGGACATGGACAGCGAGCTCTTCGCCACCTGCTGCTACGTCGACCTCGACCTGGAGGAGGGGTCCGCCTGGTGCGTGCGGGCCGGGCACCTGCCGCCGGTGCTGCGCCACCCGGACGGCCGGACGGAGATCGCGGAGGCGGAGGGCGGCCCGCCCCTCGGGGTGATCGGCCGGGCCGACTTCCCCATGAGCCCGCTCCGCCTGCCGCCCGGCACCCTGATCGCCCTGGCCACCGACGGTCTCGTCGAGACGCCCGACAGCGACATCGACCAGGGCATGGACCGCCTCGCCGACAGGCTGGCCGAGGCCGCCCCCGTCGACCTGGGACTGCTCGCCGACGCCCTCCTCGGGGAGGCCCGGCGCAGCGACGACGTCGCCCTGCTCCTGCTGCGCTACGACGGCATGGACCTGCGGCCGCTGCGCGAGAGCTGGACGGTGTGGCGGGTCCCGCAGGCGGTCGGGCACGCCCGCCGCTTCGCCCGGCGGACCCTGCGCTCCTGGGGCGTCACCGAGGACCACGACGGCGTGCTGGTCGTCGTCTCCGAGCTCGTCACCAACGCCCTCGTCCACACCGACGGCCAGGTCCGCATGGACCTCACGCTGATCAACGACCGCCTGCGCGTCGCCGTCGCCGACGCCTCCCCGCGCACCCCGGTCCGTCCCACCAGCATCGGATGGGAGGCCACCGGCGGCCGCGGCATCCTCCTCGTCGAGGCGCTCTCCGCGACCTGGGGCTCCCTGCCGGTCAGCGGCGGCAAGCAGGTGTGGGCGGAACTGCTGCTGGGCCGCTGAGCGACGCGCCCGGCGTCCGCGGCGGTCGCCCCCCCCGGCCCGCCGGGTTCAGCCCAGCCGCTTCAGGAGCTCCTGCGCCAGCGGCGCGGACGAGGCCGGGTTCTGGCCCGTGACCAGGTTGCGGTCGGTGACCACGTTCGGGGCCCACGGCTCGCCGGCCCGTACCGTCACCCCGGCCTCCGTGAGGCGGTCCTGGAGCAGCCACTTCGCGCGGTCGGCGAGACCGCCCTGGATCTCCTCGGCGTTGGTGAACGCCGCGACCTCGTAACCGGCGAAGGCGTTCTCGCCGTCGTCCCCCACCGCGGCCAGCAGCGCGGCCGGCCCGTGGCAGACCACGCCCAGCGGCCGGCCCGACTCCAGGGCCCGGACGAGCAGCCGGCCCGAGTCGGCGTTCACCGCGAGGTCCTCCATCGGACCGTGACCGCCGGGGTAGAAGACGGCCGCGTAGTCGTCCAGGCGGACGTCTTCCAGCCGGACCGGACTGCGCAGCTCGGTGAACGACTCCAGCGCCTTCGTGATCCGGTCGGCGTTCTCCCGGCCCCCGTTCACCTCGGGCGCCAGCGAGGCCTGGTCGACGGTGGGTACGACGCCGCCGGGCGTGGCCACGACGACCTCGTGGCCGGCGGCACGGAACGCCTCGTAGGGGGCGACGGCCTCCTCGGCCCAGAAACCGGTGGGGTGCTCGGTGCCGTCGGCCAGCATCCAGGCGTCGGCGCCGGTGACGACGAAGAGGATCTTCGACATGGTGGTGCATCTCCGTGGGGACGGCCGCGACGGAACGGCGCGGCGATGACTCGGACACGGACGACCGTAGGCGCTGCGACCGCTGGTTTTCCAATGGCGATGCCGATGACTGCCATAGGCAATCGCATGGCTGGCGGCGCTATGCTCGGCTCGTGTGAGATCCCTGGACCCCCTCGGCGCGGCCGGGGCGCCCGCGCAGCCGGACCTCAACCTCCTGCGCACCTTCCTGGCCGTCTACCGGTCCGGCTCCTTCACCGCCGCCGCCCAGCTGCTGGGCCTGTCCCAGCCGACGGTCACCACGCAGATCCGCTCCCTGGAGCGCCAGACCCGCCGGGAGCTGTTCGAGCGGCTGCCGCGCGGCGTCGCCCCGACGGCCGTGGCCGACGAACTGGCCGCCCGGGTCGCGGGCCCCCTCGACGCGCTCGCGGAGGCGGCCGGGCACGGCCCGCGCCGGGAGTCGCGCGCCGAGCCCGTCCACCTCGCCGGCCCCGCCGAGCTGCTGGCCACCCGGGCCCTGCCCGCCCTGGCCCCGCTCGTCACCGAGGGCGTACGGCTGCGCGTCGCCACGGGGCTGACCGAGCCCCTGCTCGACGAACTGCGCGCCGGCCGTCACGACCTGGTGATCGCCACGACCCGGCCGCGTGGCCGCACCCTGTCGGCGGTGCCGCTGGCGGACGAGGAGTTCGTCCTGGTCGCCGCTCCCGTCTGGGCCGACCGGGTCGCGGGGCGCCTGGCCGCCGAGGGGCCCGCCGCGCTGCACGGCGTGCCGCTGATCACGTACGCCGAGGACCTGCCGATCGTGCGCCGCTACTGGCGGCACGTCTTCGGCCGCCGCCTGAACTGCCACGCCGCCGTCTCGGTGCCGGACCTGCGGGCCGTCCTGGCGCTGGTCGCGGCCGGTGCCGGCTTCAGCGTCCTGCCGCGCTATCTGTGCGCCGGCGAGCTGGAGTCCGGCGCCCTGGTCCCGCTCGGCACCCCCGAGGACCCGCCGATCAACACCGGGTACCTCGTCCAGCGCCCCGGCACCTCGGACAACCCGCACGTCGCCCTCGTCCGGGACCGTCTGCGCGCGGCCGGCCGCGGCTGGTGACACCCGCGGCCGGCCGCGGCTGGTGACACCGCTCCCGGTCCGGGTACCCGGACCGGGCAAGACGGAGAAACCCGCACGAGCCGAGGGAAGAGGAACGACATGGCTCAGCACGTCCGCGACATCATGACCGGGGACCCGGTCACCGTAGAGCCGCAGACCTCCGTCGCCGAGGTGGCGCGCCTCATGCGCGACGAGGACCTCGGAGTCGTCCTGGTGACGGACGGCGACGACCTGCGCGGTGTGGTCACCGACCGCGACCTGGTGGTGCGGTGTCTCAGCCGGGGCGGCGACCCCGAGCAGATCACCGTGGCCGGCGCGTGCAGCGACGAGCTGGTCACCGTGGGCCCCGACGAGGACCTGGGGCACGCCGTGGAGCTGATGCGCGAGCACTCCGTGCGCCGGATCCCGGTCGTCGACCACGGGCACCCCGTGGGCATCGTCTCCCTGGGCGACCTGGCCATGGAACGCGACCCGGAGTCGGCGCTCGGCGACATCAGCGCCGCGCGTCCCAACACCTGACCGAGGGCGGCCCGCCCGGCGGCCCCGCGCACCCACCGTGCGCGGGGCCGCCGCACGTCCCGGTGAACGGCCGGACCGCCACGGGCACTTGGCGGGCCCGCGAAGGCGTCCGGGCCCGGGTTTGCCCGGTTCCCCCCTGGGGACTCGGACACCTGCGGATGCAGAAGGAAGATGATGAGCCGTGACGCCCATGGACACCCCTGAGAAGACCGCCGTCCGCCGGCCCGAGACCGGCTGGTCGAAGGCGCGCCGCCTGCGCGGCAAGGCCGCGCCGCGCACCTGCCTTCCCGCCGTGGAGGACCGGGCCGCCCCCGGATTCACGCACTCCGGGCCCGAGTGGAACATCGTCCGGGGCGAGGACTGACCATCCGCCCGGCGACCGCCCGGTGACGCGCCGGGCAACTCCGCGCGTCGGCAACCGAAAGAAGTGATGTTCACATCCGCCGGATGGCGACTAAGGTGAGCTGAATGAAGGCTCTCGTGCTGTCCGGCGGCGCAGGAACGCGGCTGCGGCCGATCACCCACACGTCGGCCAAGCAACTGGTGCCCGTGGCCAACAAAGCCGTGCTGTTCTACGGGTTGGAGTCGATCGCCGACGCCGGCATCACCGACGTGGGCATGATCGTCGGGGACACGGCAGCGGAGATCGAGGAAGCGGTCGGCGACGGGTCGCGCTTCGGCCTGAAGGTCACCTACATCCCGCAGGAACGCCCCCTCGGGCTGGCCCACGCGGTGCTGATCGCCCGGGACTTCCTCGGCGACGACGACTTCGTGATGTACCTCGGCGACAACTTCATCGTCGGCGGCATCACCGGCCTCGTCGACGAGTTCCGCACGCACCGGCCCGACGCCCAGATCCTCCTCACGCGCGTGGCCGACCCGCGTGCCTTCGGCGTCGCCGAACTGGACCCGTCCGGCAAGGTGATCGGCCTTGAGGAGAAGCCGGCGGAGCCCAAGAGCGACCTCGCCCTGGTCGGCGTCTACATGTTCACGCCCCTCATCCACGAGGCGGTCCGCGCCATCGAACCGTCCTGGCGCGGCGAACTGGAGATCACCCACGCCATCCAGCACCTCATCGACTCGCGCGCCGACGTGCGCTCCACGGTCATCAAGGGCTACTGGAAGGACACCGGCAACGTCGGCGACATGCTCGAGGTGAACCGCACGGTCCTCGAAGGGATGGAGCGCCGCATCGACGGCGACGTGGACGAGGCCTCGGAGACCATCGGACGGGTCGTCGTGGAGGAGGGCGCCCGGATCGTCAACTCCCGCGTCGTCGGGCCCGTCGTCATAGGCTCGGGCACGCTCGTCAGCAACTCCTACGTGGGCCCCTTCACCTCCGTCGCGGAGAACTGCCGGATCACCGACAGCGAACTGGAGTTCTCCATCGTGCTGCGGGACTCCTCGATCCAGGGCGTCGGCCGGATCGAGGCCTCGCTGATCGGCCGGCACGTCGAGGTGACGCCGGCGCCCAGCGTCCCCAGCGCCCACCGTTTCGTCCTCGGAGACCACAGCAAGGTGCAGATCACTTCATGAGCAAGGTGCGGATCACGTCATGAACCTCCTCGTCACCGGCGCCGCCGGTTTCATCGGCTCCCGTTACGTGCGCGCCCTGCTCGCCTCGGACGCGCCCGACGCGCCGCGCGTCACCGTGCTGGACAAGCTCACCTACGCCGGCACCCTCGACAACCTCGAACTGACCCACCCGCGGCTGGAGTTCGTCCAGGGCGACATCTGCGACGCCGAACTGGTCGACAAGCTCGTCGCCGACGCCGACCAGGTCGTGCACTTCGCCGCCGAGTCCCACGTGGACCGCTCCATCACCGGCGCCGCCGACTTCGTCCGCACCAACGTGCTGGGCACGCAGACGCTGCTGGACGCCGCCCTGCGCCACGGCACGGGCCCGTTCGTGCACGTCTCCACCGACGAGGTCTACGGCTCCATCGAGACCGGCTCCTGGCCGGAGACCCACCCCCTGCAGCCGAACTCCCCGTACTCCGCCTCCAAGGCCTCCTCCGACCTGCTCGCCCTGGCCTACCACCGCACCCACGGCCTGGACGTGCGCGTCACCCGCTGCTCCAACAACTACGGCCCGCACCAGTTCCCCGAGAAGGTCATCCCGCTGTTCGTCACCAACCTCCTCGACGGACACAAGGTGCCGCTGTACGGCGAGGGCCGCAACGTCCGCGACTGGCTGCACGTCGACGACCACTGCCAGGGCGTCGACCTGGTCCGCACCAAGGGCCGGCCCGGCGAGGTCTACAACATCGGCGGCGGCACCGAGCTCACCAACAAGGAACTCACCGGCCTGCTCCTTCAGGCCTGCGGCGCGGACTGGGACCGCGTGGAGTACGTCGAGGACCGCAAGGGCCACGACCTGCGCTACTCCGTCGACTGGTCCAAGGCCCGCGACGAACTCGGCTACCGCCCCCGCCACGACTTCACCACCGGCCTCGCCGAGACCGTCGCCTGGTACCGCGACAACCGCGCCTGGTGGGAGCCCCTGAAGCGGCGCGTGGCCCAGGAGCGGGCATGAAGTGGCTGGTCACCGGCGCGGGCGGGATGCTCGGGCACGACGTCGCCCAGGAGCTCACCCGGCGCGGTGAGACGGTCGTCGCCCTGGACCGCGCCGCCCTGGACATCACGGACCCCGAGGGCGTGGACGCGGCCGTCCGGGAGCACGCCCCCGACCTCGTCGTCAACTGCGCCGCCTACACGGCCGTCGACGACGCCGAGACCGACGAGGCCCGCGCCCTGGAGATCAACGGCACGGGCCCGCGCCTGCTCGCCCGGGCGTGCGCCGCGCACGGCGCCCGGCTGGTCCACGTCTCCACGGACTACGTCTTCTCGGGGGAGTCCCGCACCACTCCCTACCCGGAGGACCACCCCACGGGCCCGCGCACCGCCTACGGCCGTACCAAGCTGGCGGGGGAGCGGGCCGTGCTGGAGGAGCTCCCCGGGGCGAGCGCGGTCGTGCGCACGGCCTGGCTCTACGGGGTCCACGGGGCCAACTTCGTGCGGACCATGATCGGTCTCGAAGCCCGCCGCGACACCCTCGACGTCGTCGACGACCAGCGCGGGCAGCCCACCTGGAGCGCCGACGTCGCCGAGCGGATCGCCGACCTCGGCCCCCGGCTCGGCCCCGACGCGCACGGCGTCTTCCACGCCACGAACGCCGGCGAGGCCAGCTGGTACGAGCTGGCCCGCGAGGTGTTCGCCCTCATCGGCGCCGACCCGGACCGGGTGCGCCCCACCAGCAGCGCGGCCTTCCCGCGGCCCGCGCCCCGCCCGGCGTACAGCGCCCTCGCTCACCGCCGGTGGCAGGAGATCGGCCTGCCGCCGCCGCGCGGGTGGCGCTCCGCCCTGCACGAAGCACTGCCCCGCATCCGCAAGGAAGGTCTTCCTCGTGAAACGCCATGAGTTCCTCCGGGAACTGCACAAGGTCAGCGCCAACCGCAACTACCTGGAGATCGGCGTCAACGACGGGCGCAGCCTGACGCTGTCCCGCGTCCCCAGCATCGCGATCGACCCCGCCTTCAAGGTGGTCTCGGAGCTGAAGTGCGACGTCCACCTGGTGAAGGCCACCAGCGACGACTTCTTCGCCCGCGACAACCCGCTGCAGCACCTCAAGGGCGGCCGGCACCCGCTGCGCAACCTGCGCCGCGGCCGCAGCCCGATCGGATACTGGCGGCGCACCACGCTGGACCTGTCCTTCATCGACGGCATGCACCTGTTCGAGTTCGCCCTGCGCGACTTCATGAACGTCGAGAAGTACTCGGACTGGTCCAGTGTGATCGTCCTCGACGACATGCTGCCGCGCAGCGTCGACGAGGCGGCCCGGGACCGGCACACCAACGCCTGGACCGGTGACGTCTTCAAGATCACCGAGGTGCTGGCCCGCTACCGCCCCGACCTGGTGACCCTCCAGGTGGACACCGCGCCCACCGGCCAGCTGGTCGTCTTCGGCGCCGACCCGACGAACCGGGTCCTGCACGACAAGTACGACGAGATCATGGCCGAGTACAAGGTCCCGGACCCGCAGAAGGTCCCGGAGGCGATCCTGGAGCGGGCCGGTGCCGTGCGCCCCGAGGCGCTCCTCAAAGCCGGCTTCTGGCGCCCGCTGGCGCAGGCCCGCAACCGCGGCCTGCCGCGCTCGGTGGGCTGGGAGCCCCTGCGCAAGGCCCTGGAACAGGTCGGCGTCAGTCGCTGAGACACCGACGCCGGCCGCCCCGTTGGGCGGCCGGCGTCGTGGCGTCCGGGGGCGTCAGCCGGACCGCGGCCCGCCGCGCGTCTCCTCGTAGAAGGCGCGGCACGCCTCGTACGACGGCAGCAGCCCCTGCCGCTCCGCCTCGGCCAGGGTGGGGGCCTGCTCGTCCTTGGGGGACAGCACCGGCGTGATGCCCCGGGGCCACTCGATGCCGAGGGCCGGGTCGAGCGGGTGGATGCCGTGTTCGCGTTCCGGGGCGTATCCCTCCGAGCACAGGTACACCACCGTGGCGTCGTCGGTCAGCGCCATGAAGGCGTGCCCCAGCCCTTCGGCCAGGAAGACCGCGGCGCGGGTGTCGTCGTCCAGCCGGACGGCCTCCCATGTCCCGTAGGTGGGGGAGCCCACGCGGATGTCGACCACCACGTCCAGGACGGCGCCGCGCACGCACGTGACGTACTTGGCCTGGCTGGGCGGCACGTCGGCGAAGTGCACGCCCCGCAGCACACCCCGCCGGGAGACCGAGCAGTTGGCCTGGGCCAGCGACAGGTCACGGCCCGTCGCCTCACGGAACTCCGCGTCCCGGAACCACTCGTGGAAGCTGCCCCGGTCGTCCGGGAAGACCTTGGGTTCCAGGACCCAGGAGCCTTCTATCCCCAGTGGTCGCATTCCCTCACTCACCTCCGGTCCTGAGGCGGGACAACACGGTGCGGCGCGCGGCGCCGAGCACCCGTCGCGCCCGCCGGGCCAGCCGCAGCGCGACACCGGGCCGCGGCACGGGCACGGCCCGCACCCGGCCGTCGGCGGCGCGCAGTGCGAACGGCAGGCCGGTGAAACGCGGCTGCTCGCCGCCCGGTGTGGGGCACAGCGCGACGCGCCAGACGCCGTCCGAGAGGTCCTCGGCGGGCAGGTCCGCCGCCAGCACCGACCCCGCTCCGGCCGGGGCGGGGGAGAGGGCGCCGGGCGCGTCGAAGAACCGGCTCGCGGAGACGAGCCGCAGCAGCACCTCCGTCTCCGCCGGGACGTGGAGCGGGAGGGGGACCTGGAAGCCGCCCCCGGAGACGGCGACGTCCGTCTGCCGTACCCGGCCCAGCCCGAGCCGCTTGCCGCGGGTGCCGGACTCCAGGGAGAGGTTGCCGTGCGGCTGGGTCCAGTAGGGCAGGACCGTGCGGCCGCCGACGACGCCCACACCCGGTGCGGGCCGGTCCTCGCGGGGCACGGGCCCCAGCCGGCACTCCTTGGTCCAGCCGCCCAGCTTGACCCGGACCAGCGCGTCCCAGACGCCGCCGGCCGGCAGGGAGGTGGGGTCGACGGTGGCGGTCGCCCGCAGGACCAGCCGCACCTCCCCGCCGTCCCCGGTGGGCACGGCCTCGCGGGTGAACTCCACCGGCTGGAAGTACTGCGCGGCGCTCGAGCGCTCCCGCAGCAGCAGATCGGCGGTGGCCTGCCCGAACCGCGCGGCGGTCTGTGAGGCCACCCACCGCACCGCCTCGGTCACGTCCTTCGGAGCGTCGGTCAGCGGGACGGTCTCGGCGTCCGCCGGGAACACCATCGGCTCGCCCCCGGACACGTACTCGGCCGTGAAGCCGATGCTGAGCGAGCCGTCCCGCCACTCGACGCCCCCGGGAGCCGCCTTGGGCGCGACGCCGGCCTCCCACTCGGCGAACGCGACCACGTCGTCGTACCGGTCGGCCGCCGTCAGCGCGGCGACGACCTGCTGCGTCGGCTGCAGACCGGCCGCCACACCGGGCCCGAACCGCTCGACGACGACCTCGTGGATCTCGGCGAACAGCTCCCTGCGGTAGTCGTCCGGCAGCTTCAGGAACCGCCGGGCCCGCAGCCGCTCCACCATCTCCACGCGCAGCCAGCGGCGGAACAGCCGGTCACGCACCGGACCGGGCTCGGTGTACCGCTCGACGACGTCGAGGGCCTCGCGCAAATTCTTGAAGTAACCGACCGGGTCGAAGCGTTCGAAGCCGGCGTTGGAGCCGTCGTCGCGCCGCAGGTGGTAGTAGCAGACGTAGTCGCTGAGCACCGAGACGTTCTCCGCGCGCAGATACGCCTCCGCGATGAAGACGTGGTCCTCCAGGCGCCGCCTTCCCTCGGGGAAACGCAGGCCGATGCGGTCGAGGAAGGCCCGCCGGATCATCTTGTGCGGGGTGAGGCTGTCGATGAGCGGGGCGTTCTCGACGGTGGCGCGCGGGTGGTTGCGGCGGAACAGCTCCACCGGCACCCCGCGCCCCTTGCTGGCCATCTTGCCCACGATCACGTCGGCGCCGTTGGCCACGCCGTAGTCGTACATCCGCTCCAGGGCCTCGTCGCCCAGGTAGTCGTCGTTGTCGACGAACATCACGAACTCGCCCCGGGAGGCCTCGATGCCGACGTTGCGGGGCTTGCCCGACCAGCCCGAGTTCTCCTGGTGGATGACCCTCATCCGGGGGTCCTCGGCGGCGAGCGCGTCGAGCCGGGCCGGGGTCCGGTCGGTCGAGCCGTCGTCGACGAAGATCACCTCGTACTCGTCGGGGGGCAGCGACTGCCGCTGCAGCGAGGAGATGCAGTCCTCGATGTAGATCCCCGGGTTGTACACGGGGACGATGACGCTGACCTTGACCGGCATCGGGTTTCCGGGCCCCTTCGGGTCGCTTGCCGTAGACGTCCTGTTGTACTGCGTGTTGCCCGATGCTAACCCGGCCCGCGAGCCCGCCCCACCTTTCGAGACCGGGCCGTGATCATCTTCGGTCCGGGCAACTGAGCTGCCCTGTCCGTCCGTTCGCGATCAAGCGCGCTCGACGTGCGAAGCGGCCTGCGCCCTCTAGGCTGGAGGGCGTGCGCCTGCTGCTCATGTCGGACACCCACCTGCCCAAGCGGGCCAGAGAACTGCCCGCCCCCCTGCTGGTCGAACTGCCGCGCGCCGACGTCGTCTTCCACGCCGGGGACTGGGTCGACACGGCCACGCTGGACCTGCTGGAGGAGCGCTGCCGCAGGCTCGTCGCCGTGTACGGCAACAACGACGGGCCTCAGCTGCGGGCCCGGCTGCCCGAGGTGGCGTACGCGGAGCTCGGCGGGCTGCGCTTCGGGGTGATCCACGAGACGGGCGCCGCGCAGGGCCGGGAGCAGCGCTGCGCCGCCCGCTTCCCCGATCTCGACGTGCTGGTCTTCGGGCACAGCCACATCCCCTGGGACACCACCACCGCCACCGGCCTGCGCCTGCTCAATCCGGGTTCCCCGACGGACCGCCGCCGCCAGCCGCACTGCACGTACATGACCGCTCGCGTGGCCGACGGCCTGCTCACGGACGTGGAACTGCACCGGCTGCCGCCCCGTACCCCACGCTGACCGCCCCGCGGGGGCCCGTGGCGGGTTCCGCTTCCCTCTTCGACGCCAGCAGGTTCCGGCACCTCGAGACGGTCGGCGTCGCCGGGGCCGGCGGTGCTGGGGGCCGGCGGTGCTGGGAGGCCGGGGCCCCGGCGGGCCTGGCGCCGGGCCGGGCGTCGGGGCCCCGGCGGGCCTGGCGCCGGGCCGGGCGTCGGGGCCCCGGCTGCGTGCCCGCGTCGGGCCGGGCGGACGCGTGCTCGCCACCGGCCCCGGCCCCTCCCGGACCGCCCGAGGCGGCCGTCGACGGGGTCCGCCACGCCCTCGGCCGTGACGCGCCTGCGGCCCGGTGCACGCCGGCTCGTCCTGGTCCGCCTGACCGAGCACGACAACCGCGCCGCGCTCCGCGGTCCGCGCCCTGCGCCCGGGCGGGTGGCTGCTGATCGAGGACGCCGCCCCGGCGCTGCGGCCGCTGACCTGCCCCGACGCCCACGGCCCCGAGCGGAGCGGGCGAACCGGCTCCGCGCCGGCTTCCCGGGAACTGCCTGCGCCGGCGCGGCACCGACCTGTCCTGCGGCGCAGGCTGCCGCGGCCGCTGCGCGAGGCCGGTGTCGCGGACGTCGGGGCCGACGCCTGCTCCCCGGTCACCTCGCCCGCCCGCGCCGTCCGCACGCACAAGCCGCCTCCGTCCGGCGGGTACGGCACCGGCTCGTCGCGGCGGGGCTGCCACGGACGAGGAGATCGACGGGCACCTCGCCGCCATTGAGGCGGGGCGGGGGGGCTGGATCCCGCCACCTCACCGATGATCCCGGCGTGGGGCCGCGAGCCCCTGGACGCCGCCGCCCCGCTCAGCGCGGACGCGGCGGATGCACCGCCCCGCGGGTGGCGGTCAGCGGCGCTCCGGTGCCGCCCCAGCGCAGGGCCACGATCTCGGCGGCGACCGACACGGCCACCTCCTCGGGCGTACGGGCGCCCAGGTCGAGCCCCACCGGTGAGCGCAGCCGTGCCAGCTCCCGCTCGGTCAGCCCGGCCGCGGTCAGTCGCGCCGTCCGCTCGTCGTGGGTCCGGCGGCTGCCCATCGCCCCGATGTACGCGGCGGGCCGGCGCAGCGCCTCCGTCAGCAGCGGCACGTCGAACTTGGGGTCGTGCGTGAGGACGCAGATCACCGTGCGGTCGTCGGTGTCGGTGTCGCGCAGATAGCGGTGCGGCCACTGCGCGACCACCTCGACGTCCTCGGGGAAGCGCCGGGGCGTGGCGAAGGCCGGGCGGGCGTCGCACACGGTGACCCGGTAGCCGAGGAAGCCGCCGATGCGGGCCACGGCCGCCGCGTAGTCGATCGCCCCGAAGACCAGCATCCGTGGCGGCGGGGCGAAGGACTGCAGGAACACGGCGACGGCGTCCTCCCGGCGTTGCCCCTCGGGGCCGTAGTGCCGCAGGCCGGTCGCGCCGAGGGCGAGTTCGCCGCGCGCGTCCGCCGTGACGGCCTCGTCCAGGCCGCTCGCGCCGAGCGTGCCGAGCACCCGGTCCGGCCAGACGGCGAGTGCCGCCCCGCGCCGCGCGGGTCCGTCGGTGACGGTGGCCACGGTCACCGGCTCGCCGGCCGCGACCGAGTCCGCGACCGCGCCGAACGCGGGGTCCAGCCCGGGCGTCACGGCCCGCACCAGCACGGTGATCTCACCGCCGCAGGTCAGCCCGACGGCGAAGGCGTCCTCGTCGCCGTAGCCGAAGGTCTCCAGCACGGCCGCGCCGCTCGCCACGACCTCCTGCGCCAGTTCGGCCACCGCGCCCTCGACGCAGCCCCCCGACACACTGCCCACGACCTCCTCGTCCGGCCCCACCGCCATCGCCGCGCCCGGGTCGCGCGGCGCGCTGCGGCTGACCTCGACCACCGTCGCGAGGCCGAACGGCAGCCCGGCCGCGTACCAGCCGCCGAGCACCGGAAGGACGTCACGCACGAGCCGCTCCTCTCCGTCGCGCACCCGCCGGGTACCCCGGAGGCGGTTAATTCCGTTGTGGCCCGCGGGGCGGGTCTGCTGCACTGCACGGGACAGCGAGGTCACCGAGTCCCGAGGAGAGCCGGATGCGCACCGCGTTCATGTCCCCCCAGTCAGCAACGGCTCCCTCTGTGAAGGACATGACGCTTCGTGCACGTGCTCAACCTCGGGATTCTCGCCCATGTCGACGCCGGTAAGACCAGCCTGACCGAGCGGCTGCTCCATTCGGCCGGGGTGATCGACGAGATCGGCAGCGTCGACGCCGGGAACACCCGCACCGACACCCTCGCGCTGGAGCGGCAGCGCGGCATCACCATCAAGTCCGCGGTCGTCTCGTTCCCGCTCGACGGCGTGACCGTCAACCTGATCGACACCCTCGGTCACCCGGACTTCATCGCCGAGGTGGAACGGGTCCTCGGCGTGCTGGACGGGGCCGTCCTCGTGCTCTCGGCCGTCGAGGGCGTCCAGGCGCAGACCCGGGTGCTGATGCGGACGCTGCAGCGGCTGCGCATCCCGACCCTGCTGTTCGTCAACAAGATCGACCGCGGCGGCGCACGCCATCAGGAGGTGCTGCGCGAGATCGCGGCCCGGCTGACCCCCGCCGTCGTCCCGATGGGGACGGTCACCGGCCTCGGGACCCGCGCGGCCCGCTTCGTCCCCGGGCCCGGTGCCGCGGGCGCCCTCGACGTGCTGACCGAGTACGACGGCGCCCTGCTGTCCGCACACGTCGAAGACCGGGTCACCGACGCCCTCCCGCACCGGTCCCTCGTCGCCCTGACCGGGCGGGCCCTCGTCCACCCGGTCCACTTCGGCTCCGCCGCCACGGGCGCCGGCGTGGCGGAACTCCTCACCGGCATCGGGGAACTGCTGCCGGCGGCGGACGGGGACGCGGACGGGCCGCTCTCCGGCACGGTGTTCAAGATCGAGCGGGGCCCGGCCGGGGAGAAGATCGCCTACGCCCGGATGTTCTCCGGCACCCTGCGCACCCGCGACCGGGTCCCCTTCGGCGCGGACGGCGCCGAGGGCCGGGTCACCGCGATCAGCGTCTTCGGCGACGGCACCGACACCCGCGCGGACGCCGTCACCGCCGGCCGGATCGCCCGGCTCTGGGGGCTGGGCGGCATCAGGACCGGAGACGCCCTCGGCGAACCCCGCAAGGCCGAGGAGCGCTTCTTCGCCCCGCCCACCCTGGAGACGGTCGTCGTCCCCGGCCCGCACACCCACCGGGGAGCGCTCCACCTCGCGCTCACCCAGCTCGCCGAACAGGACCCGCTGATCGGCCTGCGCCACGACGAACGCCGGCAGGAAACCGCCGTCTCCCTCTACGGCGAGGTGCAGAAGGAGGTCGTCCAGGCCACCCTCGCCGACGAGTACGGTCTCGACGTCACCTTCCGCGCGACCACCCCGCTGTGCGTCGAACGGCTCGTGGGCACGGGGCACGCCGTCGAGTTCAACCACAAGGCTCCGAACCCGTTCCTCGCGACGGTCGGGCTGCGCGTCGAGCCCGCGCCGCCCGGCTCGGGCATCGCCTTCGGGCTGGAGGTGGAGCTCGGCTCCATGCCGTACGCCTTCTTCAAGGCCGTGGAGGACACCGTGCGCGAGACCCTCGACCAGGGCCTGCACGGCTGGCCGGTCCCGGACTGCACGGTCACCATGACGCACAGCGGCTACTCGCCCCGGCAGAGCCACGCACACCAGGGGTTCGACAAGAGCATGTCGAGCACCGGCGCCGACTTCCGGGGCGTGACCCCGCTGGTGCTGATCGAGGCGCTGCGGCGGGCCGGGACGCGGGTGCACGAGCCCCTGCACCGCTTCCGCGTCGAGGCCCCGGCCGACACCCTGGGCGCCCTGCTGCCGGTCCTCGCCGCGCTGGGGGCGGTGCCGGAGACGACGGACCAGCGCGACGGCCTCTGCGTGCTGGAGGGCACCGTGCCGACGGCCCGGGTGCACGCCCTCGGACAGCGGCTGCCGGGCCTGACCCGGGGCGAGGGCGAGCTGGAGAGTTCCTTCGCCCACTACGCCCCGGTCACCCACGGCACCGTCCCCGAGCGTCCGCGCACCGACCACAACCCCCTGAACAGGAAGGAGTATCTGCTCAACGTGACGCGGAGGGCCGGCGATCGAAGTGTGCACCTCCCGCACACGTGAACTTACTCGGGAGTCAGAGGTGTTGACGGTGTCCTGATATCACCGGACTGTAGTGGACATGCCGACTATCCGAGCGCGTCTCCTGGTCGTCCTGGCCATCCTGTTCGGCTCGATGTCGGTGGCGGGCGTCCCGCCCGCCACCGCCGCGCCCCCGTCCGGCTCCCTCTGGTTCGACGATCCCACCGTCACCGTGCGCGACGGCCGTTTCACCGACGTCCACGGCCGCGAGGTCGTGCTGCGCGGCTACAACGTCTCCGGCGAGACCAAACTCGCCGAGAACAAGGGCCTGCCCTTCGCCTCGGTCGCCGACGCCCGGAAGTCGGCGACCGCGCTGCGCGCCCTCGGAGGCGGCAACACCGTGCGTTTCCTGCTCTCCTGGGCGTACGCCGAGCCCGAGCGCGGCCGGGTCGACACCGGCTACCTGGCCGCGGCCACCGAGCAGATGAAGGCCTTCCTCGACGCGGGGATCCGCGTCTACCCGGACTTCCACCAGGACCTCTACTCCCGCCACCTGTTCGACGCCGACAGCTGGTACACCGGTGACGGGGCCCCCGAGTGGGCGGTGGACGTCGGGAACTACCCCGACGAGTCCTGCGGCATCTGCCTCTTCTGGGGGCAGAACATCACCCAGAACGAGGCCGTGAAACGGGCCGCGTACGACTTCTGGCACAACGCGCACGGCGTGCAGGACGCCTTCCTCGCCACCGCCGAGAAGACCATGGCGTACGTCCGGCAGCATCTGAGCGCCGACCAGTTCAAGGGCGTCGCCGGCTTCGACCCCTACAACGAGCCGCACGCCGGCGTCCTCGACCCCGGGCAGTCCAGCCGTGCCTGGGAGAGGGATGTGCTGTGGCCGTTCTACGAGAGGTTCCGGGCCCGCATGGACGCCGCCGGCTGGCGCGCCAAGCCCGCCTTCGTCGAGCCGAACCTCTTCTGGAACGCCAACCTCGACTTCCAGCGGCAGGAGGGCGGCCTGCTGGACGCCGGCCCGCTCGGCCCGCGCTACGTCTTCAACACCCACTTCTACGACCAGAAGGCCATCTCCGGCGTCTTCATGTGGGGCAAGGCGGCCGACGGCCAGTACGCGGGCGACTTCCGCACGGTCCGCGACCGGGCCGCCGCCGCGCGGACGGCCGCCGTGGTCAGCGAGTTCGGGCACCCGCTGGCCGGCACCGTCGCCGACAAGGCGCCGACCGTCCTCAAGGCGATGTACCAGGCCCTCGACTCGCGGGTGAGGGGCGGGGCGTGGTGGTCCGACCCGGTGGCCTCGGGACCCGTGCTCTCCGGCTCGCAGTGGCAGTGGGACATCTACAACGGCCGCCACCACGAGCTGATGAACGGCAACCCCGGCAAGGTCCTCACCGAAGGCGACGCGTGGAACGACGAGGACCTGTCCGCCGTACGCCTCGACGACACGGGCACGCCGGTGCTGCGCCAGGACGCCCGGCTGCTGGACCGCCTCTACCCGAGCGCCACGGCCGGCACGACCGTCGGCTTCACCTACGAGGACCGCTCCCGGGACGGTTCGGCGACCCTGACCTGGAACCCGGTGCCCGGTTCCCTGCCCCACGTGCAACGCCTCGTCGGGTCGGGCCAGTACGGGCTGCTGCTGTGGCGGTCGAACGGCGGCCCGGCGCCCACCGAGCTGCACCTGCCGGCGCGTTTCCCGGCCGCGTCCACCACGGTCGTCTCCGACCTGGGCACCGTGTACGCCCCGCCGGCCTACACCGCGACGACCCCGGTCGGGGTGGCCGAGGAGCCGGGCGGCACGGGAAGCCGCCGCCTGCTGCTCACCGCGCCGGACTCCGGGGTCCTGCACTACGCGCTGGTGACCAACGGGGCGACGGCTCCCCCGGCGGACCTGCTGGCCGCAGCCCGCGCGGAACTGGCGGCCTGGGCGGCGAAGGAGGTCAGCCGGCGGACGGGCTAGTCCAGTCGGCCGCCACCCGGCCGAGCCGGACGCGCTGGGGGTGGTCACCGACCGGTACGGACACGACCTTCTTCCCGGTGGCGAAGTCGATGGCCGTGACCTGGTCGGTGCCGCTCTCGGAGACCACGCAGGACCTGCCGTCACCGCTGACCGTGGCCCAGTAGGGCTTGGAGGCGGTGACGAGCGGGCCCTCCTGGAGGGTGGCGCGGTCGACCACCGTGGCGTAGTCGTCCATGGTCCCGGCCACGCACAGCTTCCTGCCGTCGGGGCTCATGGAGAGGCCGTGGTGGCGCGAGTCGTTGACGAAGGTGGTGCGGTCGTCGCTGGTCGCCGGGTTCTTCGGCAGGGTCTTCGTGCGCGTGATCCTGTCGGTGGCCAGGTCGTACTCGAAGAAGCCGTGGAAGAACGACACCTGGAAGTACAGCTTCGACTCGTCCGGGGAGAACACGGCCGGGCGGACCGCGTCGGAGAAGTCCTTCAGGCCGATCGCGTCCAGGCGCGCTCGCATGTCGATGACCTTGACCTGCTGGTACGTGGTCGCGTCGATGACGGTGATGCGGCGGTCGCCCTTCGTCCAGTCCAGCCAGGGTGCGTCGGTCTGCGTGTTCACCTCCCCGATCGACATGTTGTAGAGGTACTTGCCGTCCTTGGTGAAGATGTTCTCGTGCGGCTTGTCGCCGGTGGCGGCCTTGCCGAGCTGCTTTCCGGTGTCGATGTCCAGGACGTGCACGGCGTTGCCGGTCGAGGCCGACACCGCGACCCGCTCGCCGTCGGGGGAGACGGCCATGTGGTCGGCGCGGAAACCGGACACCGGGAAGCGCCAGTTGATCCGCCCGGAGGCGAGGTCGATCGAGACGACGTCGGCGAAGCTGGGCCGCGAGACGACCACCGACCTGCCGTCCGGCGTGGAGTACATGTCGTCCACGAACTGGTCGTGGCCCTCGCCGACGCTGTTGCGGATCGTCATGAAGGCGATCCATCTGATCGGGTCGGCGTTGATCTCCGCCATCCGCTGGTCCTTGTCGGGGATGACGTTGATGCGGCCGATCCTCGCGAAGTCGCCGGTGGACCGGATGACATCGGCGGTGCCGTCCCAGTTGTTGCCCACGAACAGCACCTCGCGCAGCGCGGCGGGGGAACCCGGCTCCGCCGCGGTGGCGGTCACGGGCAGGGCGGTGGCCAGGGCGAGGGCGGCGGTCAGGGAGCACAGGTGCCGTCGTCGGAAGACGGACATGGCTGATCCCTCCTCGGGGTGGGGTGAGGAATCTGAACACACGTGCTTTCAGAGTCAACTTACTGCAAAGTAAGGAAGGGGCCGCCTGCTCCACAAGACCGCGTGCACGACAAAATCGGTGCGCGGACGAGGAACGTGCGCGCGAGGAAGGGAGAGCCGGTGCCGGGCAGACTCAGAGCGCCGACCGGCCGCTACGGCGGCAAGACCGCCGAGGAGCGGCAGGCCGAGCGGCGCCGGCGGTTCCTGGACGCCGCGCTCGACCTGTTCGGCCGTGCGCCCGGTTTCCGCGCCACCACCGTCGCGGCCCTCAGTGAGGCCGCCGGTCTGTCGACCCGTCAGTTCTACGAGGAGTTCCGCACCCTGGAGGACGTGCTCGCCGCCCTGCACCTGGAGGTCAACGGCTGGGCCGAGGCGGCGGTGCTGGAGGCGGCCGCCGGGGCGGCGGACCTGCCGCTGGTCGAGCGCGCCACCGCGATCTTCCGCGCCTACGCCGGGAACCTCGCCGCCGATCCGCGGCGGATCCGCATCACCTTCGTCGAGATCATCGGCGTCAGCGCCCGCCTGGAGGAACAGCGGCTCGCCCGCCGCGCCGGCTGGGTCGACCTCATCTGCGCCGAGGCCGGGGCGGCCGCCGCGCGCGGGGAGGCCGCCCCGCGTGACTACCGCCTCGCGGCGACCGGCTTCATCGGCAGCGTCAACGGCCTGCTCCACGACTGGAGCGCCGGCTGGGTGGATGCGACCCTGGACGAGGTCGTCGACGAACTGGTGCGCCAGCTGCTCGGCATCCTGCGCCCTCCGGGATGGGACCCGCGCGGCTGAGTCAGACCCGGGCGGGTCCGCGCCCGCCCGCCCGCGCTCCGGGGAAGGCCCGCCGGTAGTCGCCGGGCGACACCCCGAGGTGCTTGAGGAAGTGGTGGCGCAGGTTGTTGGCCGTGCCGAGTCCGCTGAGCTCGCCGATCCTCTCGATGGGCAGATCCGTCGACTCCAGCAGGGACCGCGCGCGCCCGAGCCGCTGGTCCAGGAGCCATTGCAGCGGCGTCGTGCCGGTGGCCGCCTGGAGGCGCCGGTAGAACGTGCGCGGGCTCATCGCGGCCCGGCGCGCCAGGTCCGCGACGGTCAGCGGCCGGTCCAGGTGGGCCCGTGCCCACGCGAGGACGGGGGCCAGCCCCTCGTCGTCCCGGGCAGGCACGGACAGCTCGATGAACTGCGCCTGCCCGCCCGGCCGGTGGGCGGGCACCACCATGCGGCGCGCCAGCTGGTTGGCGACGTGCGCGCCGAGGTCGCGCCGCACCAGGTGCAGGCACAGGTCGAGCCCGGCGGTCAGCCCGGCGCTGGTGAGCACGTCACCCTCGTCCACGTACAGCACCGACGCGTCGACCTCCACCTTCGGGTAGCGCTCGGCCAGTTGGGCGGTGTGCATCCAGTGGGCCGTCGCGCGCCGCCCGTCCAGCAGCCCCGCCTCGGCGAGCGCGAAGGCACCGGTGCACAGGGACACCATCCGCGCGCCCGCGCCATGGGCCCGGCGCAGCGCGTCGATCAGCTCCGGCGGCAGCGGCCTGCCCTCCTCGACGCACGGATCGGGCACCGACGGCACGACGACCGTGTCGGCGCCGACCAGGTCGTCAAGACCGTAGGGGGTGCGCAGACTCAGCCCGGCACCGTTCGCCTCCCCGTCACCGCCCCCGACCCGGCACAGCTTCAGCTCGTACCAGGGATCGGCGAGATCGGGCTGCGGCTTGCCGAACACGGTGCAGGGGATGCTCAGTTCGTACAGATCCCACGAGGGGACCCCGATGTCCTCGGTGACCACCACGGCAACGGAACCGGCACTCATGCCCCGAAGCTTATGGCAGGAATTTGGTGGAGGCCGTCACCGCTGTCACTGTCCCCGACCCCCGCGCCCTGCGAGCGTGTTCGTACGTGATCACGGCAGTCACGAACACCCTTCCAAGAGCGAGGAGTTGCGACATGACCGCACCACAGCAGGCCGTCACCGTCCTCGGCCTGGGCCAGATGGGCTCGGCCCTGGCCGCCGCGCTGCTGGACCGGGGACACCCGACCACGGTCTGGAACCGGTCTCCGGACAAGGCCGCGCCCCTCGTCGAGCGCGGTGCCCGCGCGGCCGCGACACCCCGGGAGGCGATCGCCGCCTCACCGCTGGTCATCGCCTGCGTCCTCGACTACGAGGCACTGCACACGGTCCTCGACCCGGTCGCGGAGACGCTCAGGGGCAGGACCCTGGTCAACCTCACCTCCGGCTCCCCCGAGCAGGCCCAACAGGCCGTCGCGTGGGCGCACTCCCTCGGCGCCGAATACCTTGACGGCGCCATCATGACCACGCCCCCCGGCGTGGGCGACCCCGCCATGATGTTCCTCTACAGCGGCTCCGAGCAGGTCCTGGAGACCCACCGCTCCACCCTCGCGGCCCTCGGCGACCCCCTGTACCTCGGCGCCGACCCGGGCCTCGCCTCCCTCTACGACGCCGCCCTGCTCGGCCTGATGTGGTCCACCCTGACCGGCTGGCTGCACGGCACGGCCCTGACCGGCGCCGAGGGGACACCGGCCGCCGCGTTCACCCCCGTCGCCGTCCGCTGGCTGACTGCCGTGGCGGGCTTCCTCACCCGGTACGCGCCCCAGGTGGACGCTGGCCGCTACCCGGGCGACGACGCCACCGTCGACGTGCAGATCGCGGCCATCGACCACCTGATCCACGCGGCGGAGGCCCGGGGCGTCGACAACGCCCTCCCCGAACTGCTGAAGACCATGATGGAGAAGGCGAGCGCCGCGGGCCACGGCCAGGACAGCTACGCCGCCCTCATCGAGGTGCTGCGCCCTGCACGCCCGGACCGAGCGGGCTGGGCGGTCTCGTCCGGCAAGCCGGCCGGGGTCCCCCGGTCCGCCCCGTGACCTCGGCGACTGCCGCCTAGACCGACGCCAGCACCACGAAGTCCACCGCCACGACCAGTGCGAGCACGAGCAGCAGGCCGGCCAGCAGCCGGGTGCGCAGCGTCCGGTACACCGCCTCGTACTCGCCCCGCAGCTCCTCCCCGCGGCGAGCCGTCCGCTCCCAGGAGGCCCGGGCCAGGGCGAGGTGCTCCGCCGCGAACCGCCGTTCCAGTTCCGCCCGTTCCGCCGCCGGCAGCCACTCCGGCCCGGCGGCGAAACGGGCGGCGGCGGCGCGGGCCTCCGCACGTGCCGCGGCGAGGAGCAGATGACCCTCGACCTCGTTGTGGAACGCCCGCGGATCCACGCCGGGTCCGTCCGTCGCGGTCATCGCGGCGTCGGCTCCCGCTCCGGCGCCGCGACGGGCGCGTGGTGCAGGTCGAACGCCGGGGACTCGCTGCGGATCCGCGGCAGGACGACGAAGTTGTGGCGGGGCGGCGGGCAGGAGGTGGCCCACTCCAGGGAGCGGCCGTAGCCCCACGGGTCGTCGGCCGTGACCCGTTGGCCGTACTTGGCTGTCTTCCAGACGTTGTAGAAGAACGGCAGCATCGACATGCCGAGCAGGAACGAGAAGACGCTCGACAGCGTGTTGAGCGTCGTGAGTCCCTCCGCTGCCAGGTAGTCGGAGATCCGTCGCTGCATGCCCTCGGCGCCCAGCCAGTGCTGCACCAGGAACGTGCCGTGGAAGCCGGTGAACAGCGTCCAGAACGTGATCTTGCCGAGGCGCTCGTCCAGCATCTTCCCGGTGAACTTCGGCCACCAGAAGTGGAAGCCGGAGAACATCGCGAAGACCACGGTGCCGAAGATCACGTAATGGAAGTGCGCGACCACGAAGTACGAGTCGGAGACGTGGAAGTCGAGGGGTGGCGAGGCCAGCAGCCCCCCCCGTCAGCCCGCCGAAGACGAACGTGATCAGGAAGCCGGTGGCCCAGAGCATCGGCGTCTCGAAGGACAGCGAGCCCTTCCACATGGTGCCGATCCAGTTGAAGAACTTCACACCGGTCGGGACCGCGATCAGGAACGTCATGAAGGAGAAGAACGGCAGCAGCACACCGCCGGTGACGTACATGTGGTGCGCCCACACCGTCACGGACAGGCCCGCGATGGCGATGGTCGCGCCGATCAGGCCCGTGTAGCCGAACATCGGCTTGCGGGAGAAGACCGGGATGACCTCACTGATGATGCCGAAGAACGGCAGCGCGATGATGTACACCTCGGGGTGGCCGAAGAACCAGAACAGGTGCTTCCGCCACATGCTCATCATGGACCCGGCCACCGGCGCCGTCCTCGGCCTGGAGACCACCCTCACGGCGCCCGACCCCATGTACGGCGTCGCCAAGGGCGCCGTCATGTCGTACAGCGCCTGGATGCGCTGATCACGTGCAACCGGGAGGACGTGACGGACGCGGCGCCCTCGCCCACCGGCACCCGGCCGGACAGGGCACCGCGTCCGTCCGCCCGGTGAGAGCCCCCGGCGCGCCCGCGACATGATCCGCTCACGGGCCGGTGTGCCGCTCGGCCCCCGGCGCACGGCATCGACTTCGCGGGGAGGCCCCTCCCCGCTGGTGCTAAATCGCAGCGCCGGTCACGGTCCGGATCACCCCGACCAAGCCCGGCCGGGCGTCTCCTACTCGTCCCAGGCCTGCACCAGGGTCTGCTCGGTGATCTTGCCGTCCCGCAGCGACAGCATGGACTCCGACAGGACGCGCACACCGTCCGCGTACTCGCAGCTCTCGCTGTAGGCGGCCTCGTCGCCCTCGATCACGCAGCGCTCCAGCTTGTGCGACATGTCGCGGCTGTAGACGTCCTCCAGCATCCGGCCGATCTCGTCCCGGCCGTGCAGGACCTTGGGATGACTGGGCTGGGTCGTGCGGTCCACGATCCGCAGCTCGGCGTCGTCGGCGTACAGGGAGAGCAGGATGTCCGGGTTCTCGCCCTCCAGGCCACGGCGGAGTGTCTCCTTGTCGAAGGCGGGGTCTGCGGCGGTTCCCATGGTGACCTCCTTCGAAGGGTCTCTCCTCCCGAGCCTCCACCCGCCCGGCGGCCCCGGCAAGCGCTGGACGCTGGGCCTGACGGGTGAGCGCGGCGGCCCGCCCGTGTCCGCCGGGGACCCGGACGCGTTGGCCCCATACTTGATCTCAACACGACGTATCGTCACCGCCGTTGGTCTCGCCGCTGGGGTCACCGGCCTCGCCGCACCGATGGCGCACGCGGCCGACGCCGAGGCGAAGAGCCCGCTCAGCCCGATGACCACGCTGGACTCGCTGACCGTGAGCGATCTGCCCGCCGAGTACAAGGACGAGATCCCGCGGCCCTCCACGCAGCTGGAGGGCCTCAAGCGCCTGAAGGACCTCAACCAGCTGAACCAGGTCACGGGCATGGTCTCCCCGGTCTTCGGCCTCGTCCCGAACGTGCGCTGACGGCCGCGTCCGTGTGAGGGCCGCCCGGATCCGGGCGGCCCTCACACGTGCCGGGGCTCAGTCCGCTGCGGCCAGGAACTGCGTCGCCGCCAGCTCCGCGTAGAGCGGGTCGGCCGTCACCAGCTCCCGGTGCGTGCCCACGGCCCTGACCCGGCCCGCGTCCATCACCACGATCCGGTCGGCCATCGTCACGGTGGACAGCCGGTGCGCGACCACCAGGACCGTCGTCGTCCGGGCCACGTCCGCGACGGTGTCGCGCAGCGCCGCCTCGTTCACCGCGTCCAGCTGCGAGGTCGCCTCGTCGAGCAGCAGCAGCCGGGGCCGCCGCAGCAGGGCCCGGGCGATGGCGACGCGCTGCCGCTCACCGCCCGACAGCTTGGTGCCGCGATGCCCGACGAGCGTGTCGAGCCCGTCCGGCAGCCGGGCGACCAGTCCGTCGAGACGGGTCGTCTTCAGCACCCGGGCGAGGGCGTCCTCGCCCGCGTCCGGCCGGCCCAGCAGCAGGTTGTCCCGCAGGGATCCCGACAGGACCGGCGCGTCCTGCTCCACGTAGCCGATCGCGGCGCGCAGCCGGGGCAGCTCCCACTCGGCGAGGTCCCGGCCGTCGAGCGTGATCACCCCGGATTCGGGCTCGTAGAACCGCTCGATGAGCGAGAACACGGTGGTCTTGCCCGCGCCGGAGGGGCCCACGAACGCCGTCATGCCCTGGGCGGGGACGGCGAACGTCACGCCGTGGTGGACGGGCGGCAGATCCTCGGCGTAGCGGAAGCGCACGTCGTCGAAGGCGACGGCGGCGGGCACGGCGTCGGGGGAGGGCAGCGGCGCAGGCCCGGCCGCCGGCTCTGCGGGCAACCGCAGCGCCTCCTGGATGCGGGTGAGGGCCGCGGCGCCCGTCTGGTACTGCGTGACGGCGCCGACGACCTGCTGTATCGGCGACATCAGGTAGAACACGTACAGCAGGAACGCCACCAGGGTGCCCACGTCGACGGCGCCGGTCGCCACGCGCGCGCCGCCCACCGCGAGCACGGTGATGAAGGCGATCTGCAGGGCGAGCCCGGCCGTGTTGCCCGCGGCCGCCGACCACTTGGCGGCCCGCACGCTCTGCCGCCACGACTCCTGCGCCGCCACGTGCAGCGTGATCTCCTCGCGGTGCTCGGCGCCGGAGGCCTTCACCGTGCGCAGCGCGCCGAGGATCCGCTCCAGCGAGGCGCCCATGGCGCCCACCGCGTCCTGCGCCCGCCGGCTCGCCCGGTTGATGCGCGGCACGATCACGCCGAGGACGACGCCCGCACCCAGGAGCACCGCCACGGTGACGCCCAGCAGCACGGCGTCCACCAGGCCCATCACCACCACGGTCGCGACGAGTGTCAGCCCGCCCGTGCCCAGGCCCACCAGGGAGTCGGTGGTGACCGCGCGCAGCAGGGTGGTGTCGGAGGTGACGCGGGCCATGAGGTCACCGGGCTCGGTGCGGTCCACGGCCGGGATCCGCAGCCGCAGCAGATACGACGACAGGGCACGCCGCGCGCCGAGCACCACCGACTCGGCGGTCCGCTGCAGCACGTACGAACCCAGCGCGCCCACCGCCGCGTTGGCCACCACCAGGCCGGACATGGCCAGCAGCGCGCCGGTGATGGCCCGCTCGTGCGCCAGGTCGTCGATCAGGCCACGCGCCACCAGCGGCAGCAGCAGGCCGGTCGCCCCGGTGACCAGCGACAGCACGGCACCGACCACGAGGGCACGGCGGTGCGGCCGTACGTAGCCGAGGAGCAGCCGCCAGGGGGGCGGGCCGGCGTCGGTCTCTGCGATGCTCACGTCGCTCCTTCGGCGTCGGGCGGGAGCGTTCAGGCTACGTCGGTGCCGGGCCGCGCGGCCCGCTCTTTCCACGCAGGGACAGGTGGCGGATCCGCGCCCCTCACCGATCAGTCGCGCGTAGGGTCGGAAGGGACGGACCCCGGCCGACGAAGGAGTCAGCGCATGGCGCAGGAAGTACGCGGTGTGATCGCACCCGGCAAGGACGAGCCGGTGCGGATCGAGACCATCGTGGTGCCCGACCCCGGCCCGGGCGAGGCGGTCGTGCGCGTCCAGGCCTGCGGTGTGTGCCACACCGACCTGCACTACAAGCAGGGCGGGATCAACGACGACTTCCCGTTCCTGCTCGGCCACGAGGCCGCGGGCGTGGTGGAGGCCGTGGGCGACGGCGTCACCGACGTCGAACCCGGCGACTTCGTGATCCTGAACTGGCGCGCGGTGTGCGGCAGGTGCCGGGCCTGTCTGCGCGGGCGGCCCTGGTACTGCTTCGACACGCACAACGCGCGGCAGAAGATGACGCTGACCGACGGCACGGAGCTGTCCGCGGCCCTCGGCATCGGCGCCTTCGCGGAGAAGACGCTGGTCGCCGCCGGGCAGTGCACCAAGGTCGACCCTAACGTGGCCCCGCAGGTGGCCGGGCTGCTCGGCTGCGGCGTGATGGCCGGCATCGGGGCGGCGATCAACACCGGCAACGTCGGCCGGGGCGACTCGGTCGCCGTCATCGGCTGCGGCGGCGTCGGGGACGCGGCCATCGCCGGCTCGCACCTGGCCGGAGCGGCGACGATCATCGCCGTCGACATCGACGACCGCAAACTGGACACCGCCCGGTCCATGGGCGCCACCCACACGGTCAACTCGCGCGAGAACGACCCCGTCGCGGCCATCCGCGAGCTGACCGGCGGGTTCGGCGCCGACGTCGTCATCGAGGCCGTCGGCCGCCCGGAGACCTACAAGCAGGCCTTCTACGCCCGCGACCTCGCCGGCACGGTCGTCCTCGTCGGCGTGCCCACCCCCGAGATGAAGCTCGAACTGCCCCTGCTGGACGTCTTCGGCCGCGGCGGGGCGCTGAAGTCGTCCTGGTACGGCGACTGCCTGCCCTCCCGGGACTTCCCCATGCTGATCGACCTGCACCTGCAGGGACGCCTGGACCTCGGCGCGTTCGTCACCGAGACCATCGGACTCGACGAGGTGGAGAAGGCGTTCGAGCGGATGCACCACGGTGACGTGCTGCGCTCGGTGGTGGTGCTCTGATGACCACGCGCGTCGAACACCTCGTCACCTCCGGGCAGTTCACCCTTGACGGCGGCACCTGGGACGTCGACAACAACGTGTGGATCGTCGGCGACGACCACGAGGTGGTCGTCATCGACGCCGCCCACGACGCCGACGCCATCGCCGAGGCCGTCGGCGACCGCCGCCTGACGGCGATCGTGTGCACGCACGCCCACAACGACCACATCGACGCCGCCCCCGCGCTCGCCGAACGCACCGGCGCCACCATCTGGCTGCACCGCGACGACCTGCCGCTGTGGAAGCGGACCCACCCCGACCGGGAGCCCGACGCCTGGCTGGTCGACGGCCAGGTCATCGAGGCCGGCGGCGCCGACCTCCGGGTGATCCACACTCCGGGGCACGCGCCCGGCGCGGTGTGTCTGTACGACCCCGCACTGGGCACCGTCTTCACCGGCGACACCCTCTTCCAGGGCGGTCCGGGCGCCACCGGCCGGTCCTTCTCGCACTTCCCGACGATCATCGACTCGATCCGCGACCGGCTGCTCACCCTGCCGCCGGAGACGACCGTCCGCACCGGCCACGGCGACTCCACCACGATCGGCGCGGAGGCCCCGCAGCTGCAGGAGTGGATCGCCCGGGGCCACTGATCGCGTGTCGCCGTAAAAGGCGACAGAAGATGTCCGGCTTACCCGGCACTCTGGGACCGCAACGCAGTCGAGGGCACGGGAGGCCGGACATGTCAGCTCCGCTCAAGGGCAAGGTCGCACTGGTCGCCGGGGCGACCCGGGGCGCGGGACGGGGGATCGCCGTCGAACTGGGCGCGGCCGGCGCCACGGTCTACGTCACCGGCCGCACCACCCGGGAGCGCCGCTCGGAGTACGACCGGCCGGAGACCATCGAGGACACCGCCGACCTGGTCACCGAGGCCGGCGGCCGGGGCATCGCGGTCCCCGCCGACCATCTCGACCCCGCACAGGTCCGTGCCGTGGTGGACCGGATCGCCGACGAGCAGGGGCGCCTCGACGTCCTCGTCAACGACATCTGGGGCGGTGAGAAGCTCTTCGAGTGGGACGCCCCGCTGTGGGAGCACGACCTGGACAAGGGCCTGCGCCTGCTGCGCCTCGCCGTCGAGACGCACGCGATCACCAGCCACCACGCCCTGCCCCTACTGCTGCGCAACCCCGGCGGCCTGGTCGTCGAGGTCACCGACGGCACCGCCGAGTACAACGGCGACCACTTCCGCGTGAACTTCTTCTACGACCTCGCCAAGAGCGCCGTCCTGCGCATGGCCTTCGCCCTCGGCCACGAACTCGGCCCGCGCGGCGCCACCGCCGTCGCCCTCACTCCCGGCTGGCTGCGCTCGGAGCTGATGCTCGACACCTACGGGGTGCGGGAGGACAACTGGCGCGACGCCCTGGAACGCGTCCCCCACTTCGCCATCTCGGAGACCCCGCGCTACGTCGGCCGGGCCGTGACCGCGCTCGCCGCAGACCCGGACGTGACCCGCTTCAACGGCACCTCCCTCTCCAGCGGCGGCCTCGCCCAGGTGTACGGCTTCACCGACCTCGACGGCAGCCGCCCGGACGCCTGGCGGTATCTGGTCGAGGTCCAGGACGCGGGCAAGCCGGCCGACACGACCGGTTACCGGTGACCAGGGCACCTGCGGAACAGTCCGTGTCCGTAATGCCTGTTGTGTAGCCGTATATCTGTCATGCGCCGGTGGGGATTGTCACTGTTCCGTCGCAGCCCCGTCGGCCGCACAACCACACCCCGGGCTCGCCCGTCTAGCTGGCAGACATCGCAGACCACTGACGCGAAGGGGCATGACCAGCCATGGGGGACGTACGCAGACGGGGTGCCGTCGCACTCGGGCTCACCGCACTGGTGGCACCGCTCACGCTGGCGCTCGGCGCCACGCCGGCCGCCGCCGCGAGCTGCACCACGCAGACCGGGCCGTACCAGAAGCAGGTGGAGAAGTTCCTCGGCCTTCCGGTCGACGGCAAGCAGTCCGCCACCGACTGCAAGGCCATCAAGGCCTTCCAGACCAAGCACGGCATCACCCCGAACATCGGCTACGCCGGATCCGTCACCTGGGGCGTGATGGACCTGATGCAGAAGCAGAAGGCCGTCGGGAAGAACCCCAACAAGGACGGCAAGTGCCCGGTGAACAAGGGCCGCATCGCCTGTGTGAACCTGACGCTCCAGCTGAGCTGGATCCAGGACGGCAAGAAGCTCGTCTACGGCCCGGTCCCCGTCCGCACCGGCCGTGACGGCGACGAGACGCGCACCGGCCTGAAGAAGATCTACTGGCGCAACATCGACCACGTCTCGTCCATCTACGACGTGCCGATGCCCTACGCCCAGTTCTTCGACGGCGGGCAGGCCTTCCACCAGGCGAACGTCAGCATGTGGAACCCGCCTGGCTCGCGCGGCTGCGTCAACATGACCAAGACCGACGCCAAGAAGTACTGGTCGATGCTGAAGAAGGGCGACGACGTCTTCGTCTACGGCCGCAAGCCGGGCACCTGATCCCGGGCACCCGGCTCGCGTCGGCCCCTACTGCGGGGCGTCCCCGAAGTCCGGGATCTCCAGCCGCACACCGCCCTGCCGCGCCGACTCGTGCGCGATGATGCCCGGCAGGGTGTAACGGGCGGCCACCCACGCGTTCACCGACGGCAGGGTGCGCTGGTTCACGGCGGTCACGAAGTCGTCCACCAGGAAGTGGTGGCTGCCCTCATGGCCGTTGTGGAGGTGGTCGAACTCCCGCGGCAGCCGTGCGCGGTCGTGCACGGGCGCCGAACCGGAGGTGAAGGCGGCCCGCAGCTCCGGCGCGATGTGCCGCAACGACGGATCGTCGGGGGACATCGTGGGCTTGGGCTCCAGCAGTTCGCTGATGTCCTTCACCCCCTGCTTGTCCTGCCACAGGGCGACCGTGGCGAGCTGCTCCATGCTCGCCTCGGTCCCGAAGAACCGGAACCGCGACTCACGTATGTGGGAGGGGTAGCCGACCCGCCGGAACTCGTTCGTGCGGAACGAGCCGCCGCCCGCCACCTCGAACAGCGCGGTGGCGTTGGAGAAGTCGTTGCCGAACTGGCTGACCTCCTTGTCGAAGACGCCGTCGCCGCGGTCGTCGACGACACCGATCGCCGACACACTGACCGCGTGCGTCTTCCAGGCGCCCAGCACCCCGCCGACCGCGTGCGTCGGGTACAACAGCGGGGGATAGCTGGCGGTCGCCTTCCAGTTCTCGCCGCCGCTGTACTGGTAGGCCTCGTAGAACCCCAGGTCCATGTCGTGGACGTAGTCGCCCTCGGCGTAGAAGAGCCGCCCGAAGGCGCCCTCGGCAATCTGGTTGCGGGCGTGCACGGTGGCCGGGTTGTACTCGCTGGTCTCGCCCATCATGTACGTCAGCCCCGTGGCCTTGACCGCGTCGATGATCGCCGCGATCTCCTCCGTGCTGATCGCCATGGGGACCGCCGAGTACACGTGCTTGCCGGCGTTGAGCCCCTGGAGCACCAGCGGCCCGTGTGTCCACCGCTGCGTGAAGATCGCGACGGCGTCGACGTCCTCCGACTCCAGCATGGCCTGGTACGACGGGAAGGTGCCGGCCAGGTGCTGCGCGGCGGCGAGCTGCTCCGCCCGCTCGGGCAGCAGGTCGGTGACGTAGACGGCGCTGACGCCGGGATGGGCCTGGAAAAGGGTGGCGAACTGGCCCGAGAACTGTCCGGCGCCGACGATGCCGAGGGAGAACGTCATGGAACGCGTGCCCTTCACTGGGAGAGGATGAGGTTGATCTGGTCGTTGGTCTGGTCGAGGCTGCTCACGGGCTTGCCGTTGCCGTAGATGTCCTCCATGGCAGGGGTCATGAGCGCCGTCATGTCCGTCGAGTAGCTGGCGATCGGGTAGGAGAAGGTCCGGAAGTTCTTCTTGTCGGCCACGGGCTCGGTGAAGGACGACACGTCGATGCCCTTCTTCCGGTACGCGGCGACGGCCGCCTCGGTCCCGGCCTTGGTGGCCGGGAAGACGACGCCGTAACCGCCGACCACCTTCTGGCACTTGTCGGAGGCCAGGTACGCCACCCACTTCTTGGCGCCCGTCTTGTTCTTGGAGGCCTTGGTGACGGAGTCGGCGAGGCCGTTCATCATCGTGGCGCGCTTGCCGGTCGGGCCGACCGGCGTGAGGGCGGTCCCGATGTCCCGGCCCTTGAAGCCCGCGTACGTGGAGATCATCCAGGCGCCGTCGAAGGCGGTGGCGGCCTTGCCGGCCGCGACCTGCGTGTTGGCCTGGTTGGACTGGACGTTGTAGTCGGACAGCGGGGGCATGTAGCCCTTCTTCGCCAGGCCGAAGTACCACTTGATGACGGACTGGAAGGTGTCGCTGTCGTACTGGTACTTCGTGCCCCAGCGCGGCTTGTCGAGGTAGCTCCAGCCCGCGGAGGCGGCGAAGTTGCTCCACTGGGTCTGGCCGTCGCCGAAGCCGCCGCCGTTGGTGGCCAGGCCGTACACCTTGACGTTGTTCCTGTCGAAGCCCGGCTCGTCACCCCGTTTGCCGTTCCGGTCGATCGTGAGACGGGCGATGGCCTTCTCGAAGGTGCCGCCGTCCTCCGGGTTCCAGGACAGGTTGTTCAGCTGCTCGGCGGTGAGGCCGGCGTCCTTCGTCATCTTGGAGTTGTAGAACAGCGCGACGGTGTCCCAGTCCTTGGGGGCGCCGTAGCGGCGGCCGTCCTTGCCGACCCAGTTGGCGGCGAGGCCCGGCTGGTAGTCGGAGTCCTCGATCCCGAGGTCGTCGAGCGGTTCGAGGACCTGCAGGTCGGCGTACTGGCCGAAGTTCTGGATGTGGTCGGTGAACACGTCCGGCTGGGTGCCCGCGATGAACCCGGCGGTCAGCTTGGTCCAGTAGTCCGACCAGCCCAACTGCGTGATCTCGACCTTGAGTCCGGGGTTCTCCTTCTCGAACCCCTTGGCGCAGGCCTGGTAGGCGGGCAGCTGGTTGGCGTCCCACAGCCAGTACGTGACCGTGTGCGGGGACGATCCGGCGCCGCCTTGCGCGCATCCGCTGACCAGGGACAGCGCGAGCGCTCCGGTCGCCGCGACGAGCGTACGAATTCGCATCCCAGTCCCCTTACTTGATCCCGGTGAAGCCGATGGAGCTGACGATGCGGCGCGCGAAACAGGCGAACAGCACCAGCATGGGCAGCGCGGCGATGAGCGTCGCGGCCATGAGCCCGGACCAGTCGACGCCGGTGGCCGGGGTCTGCGCCCGGAAGATCGCCAGCGCCACCGTCAGCACGCGCGAGCTGTCGCTGTAGGAGACCATCAGCGGCCAGAAGTAGTCGTTCCACGAGGTGATGTACGTCAGCACGCCGAGCGTCACGATCGGCGTGGACGCCATCGGCAGCACCACCCGGAAGAAGATCTTGACCTTTCCGGCGCCGTCGAGCAGCGCGGCCTCCTCCACCTCCTTGGGGATGTTCATGAAGAACTGGCGCAGGAAGAACACCGCGAACGGGGTCATGAACATGGTGGGCAGCGCGATGCCGAGAAGCGTGTCCACCAGGTGCAGTTGCTTGATGAGCACGAAGTTCGGCAGCAGGGTGAAGATGGCCGGCACCATCATCCCGGCCAGGAACAGTCCGAACACCTTGTCCCGCCCGCGCCACCGCAGCCGCGAGAAGGCGTACGCGGCCATCGCGGAGAAGAAGATCTGACAGACGGTGATCAGGGTCGAGACGAGCACGGAGTTGAGCAGGTAGCGCCAGAAGTCCAGCCCGCCGCCCGCGCCGCCCTGCGCGATCGCCTCCTCCGCGGACTGCAGGCCCAGGGCCCGTTCGAAGCCGCTGGTGGTGAGGTCGACGGGCAGCGGGTTGGTGGGGTCGGCGCTCAGGCCCGCGTTGGTGGAGAGCGCGGTGCGCAGGATCCAGTAGAACGGCAGCAGGGTGATGAGGACGATCAGCCCCATCACGGTCCAGGCGACGGCCCGCCCGAAGGGGAACCCGCGCCGGGCCGGCCGCACCCGCGTCGGTGTCGTTGTCGTCACGGCGGTCATGCCGGTGTCTCCCTTCCGTCAGCCGAGGTCGGTCCGGCCGGCCCGGGTGAGCCGGTACTGCAGGACGGTGATCGCGCTCAGCACGACCAGCAGGGCGACGGACATGGCCGAGGCGTAGCCGAACTGGAAGCGGCCGAAGGCCGAGCCGTAGATGTAGTACTGGAGCACGTTGGTCGCGTTCGCCGGGCCGCCCGCGGTGGTCACGGCCACGGTGTCGAACACCTGGAACGACCCGATCACCGTCATGATCAGCACGACCGCGAGCACCGGTCGCAGCAGCGGCATGGTGATCCGCCAGAACATCCGCCACTCGCTCGCGCCGTCCACCCGGGCCGCCTCGTACATGTCGTTCGGGATGGCCTGGAGACCGGCGAACAGCAGCAGTGCGGTGTAGCCGACGTGCCGCCACACGTTGATGAGCGCGATCGTCGGGATCGCCCAGGTCTCGTCGGCGAGGAACGGGACGCGGTCGACGCCGGCGGCGCTGATGATCTCGTTGCCGATGCCGAGCTGTGTGTCGAGGATCCACAGCCAGACCAGACCGGCCACCACGTTCGACATCAAATACGGCGTGAGCACGATGCCCCGCAGCACCGCCGACCGCGTCAGCCGCTGGAGCAGCACGGCGATGGCGAGCGCCGCGACCGTCTGGACGCCGATGTTGATGACGACGTACTCGACGGTGACCCACAGGGAGTCCCAGAAGATCGGGTCGTTGACCATGCGGACGTAGTTGTCCAGGCCCACCCACTCCGCCGGTGTCAGCAGGTTGTAGCGGGTGAAGCTCAGGTAGACGCCCCGGAGCGTCGGCCAGAGCAGGAAGACCAGGAAGCCGAGGAGCGCCGGCGCGATGAAGAGCGCGGCGAGCCGCCCGTCACCGCGGTCCTCCCCGGCCACGCCTGGTGGTGTTCCGGTCCTGCTGCGGACCTCCGCCGCACCGCCCGTGGGCAGGCGCGACGGAGGACTGCTGGAGGCGATGGTCATCGGGAGACTCCCTCGCTGCGGCGGCTCGTCCTCTGGCGGGACTTACTTTTGGGGCGAAACAATTGCTGCGTCAAGAGGTGAGCAAACATCTTCTCGCAGGAACCTTCACCGCTCTAGAGTGGTCATGTTGATTTCGGTGCGAAAAAAACGAGGGGGTCGGACGTCCATGACCGCAGGCGCCGCCAGCTGGCTGCCGCTGAGCCAGGGGGAGCGCTCGGTGGCGATCGAGGTGCTGGTGCACGGACCGTTGTCCCGGAGCGAACTCGCCCGGCGGCTGGGCCTGTCGGCCGGCAGCCTCACCCGCCTGACCAAGCCGCTGATCGAGTCGGGCCTGCTGGTCGAGGTGCCCGAGGCGGGGGTGCCGGAGGGGGCGCGCCAGGGCCGTCCCTCCCAGCCGCTCGACGTCGTCGCCGACTCCCGGTTCTTCCTCGGCTTCAAGATCACCGAGGACATGGTCTACGGCGTGGTCACCACGTTGCGCAGCCGCATCGTCGCCCGCCTCGACCGTCCGCTCACCACCCACGATCCGGCCGAGGTCGCCGACCTGCTCGCCGCGATGACGGCCGAACTGGCCGCGGAGCACCCCCGGCCCGCCGGCATCGGCATCGGAGTCGGCGGCTTCGTCCAGGACCGGGCCGTGGTCGGCGAGTCGCCCTTCCTGCTGTGGCGCGACGTGCCGCTCGCCGACCTGGTCGCAAAGCGCACGGGGCTCCCGGTCGTCGTCGAGAACGACGTCGCGGCGCTGGTGGAGGCCGAGACCTGGTTCGGCGCCGGACGCGGGCTGGACCGCTTCGTCGTCCTCACCATCGGCGCCGGCCTCGGGTACGGGCTCGTGCTGGGCGGCAAGCGGGTGCCCTTCGCGGAGGAGGACCGCGGCTTCGGCCGCCACTGGATCGTCGACCCCCACGGCCCGCTCACCCCGGACGGCCGGCGCGGCAGCGCCGTCTCCCTCCTGACCATCCCCAGCATCCGCTACCAGATCCGGGCCGCCACCGGCCGCGACCGCACCTACGAGGAGATCCTCGCGCTGGCCGCCGCCGGGGACCCGATGCCCGCCCGGGTCGTCGAGGAGGCGGCACGGGCCCTCGGTACGCTCGTTGCGCAGATCTCCAACTTCGTGATGCCGCAGAAGATCCTGCTCGCCGGGGAGGGGGTCGGGCTGATGGACGTGGCCGGGAAGACCGTCGAGGAGACCGTCCGCGACCACCGGCACCCGCTGGCCGCCCCGGTCGGCCTGGAGACGAAGGTGTCCGACTTCCACGACTGGGCGCGCGGCGCGGCGGTGCTCGCCATCAAGGTGCTGGTGCTGGGCTCGGCGGAAGCGTGAACTAGCTCACGTTTACCGGGAGATGGACGTGATCAGCAACACTGTCCGAAATGACCGTTTAGCTGGTGATTACTCACATCGCCTTCACTTCAACAGACGTATGCTTCACAGCATGTCCACCACTGTTGAACCCTCTTCCGAGCGATCGGCTGACGAGGTCAACGAGGAGATCCGGGCCCTGTGGCGCCGGTCGGGCGGGACACTGAGCGTCGAGCAGCGCGAGGAGTACCAGCGCCTCGTCCTGGAGTGGGCCGCCGCGGCCCCGCAATCGGCGCCGGCGGCCTGACCCACCGGTCCGCTGACGCATCGGACCCTCGTCCCGGGGCACCCTTGATCCGATGGGTGCCCTTCTCGCACTTTCCTCCGCAGCCGTCTACGGCATCGTGGTCCCCCGAGCTCTCGGCTTCGCTCGAGCAGGGCGGACGCCGTGCGGCACGCCCGCACGCTGCGGCTCCCGGCGGTCCGCTGCCTCCAGGCCGTGCCGACCGGAGCCGGGGCGGCGCTCGGCCTCGTGCTGTATCTCCTCGCCGCGCAGCGGCAGTTGCCGGCCGTTGCCGTCGTCCTCGCCTCGCTGTACCCGGCGCTTCCCGTGGTCCTCGGCCTGGCCCTCCTGGGCGAGCGGGTCAGCCGCCGCCAGGTGATGGGCCTGCTGGGCGCAGGTGTGGCGACGGTACTGCTCACCCTGGGGTGAGGACCGGGTCCGGCCCGGACTCATCCCCATGTCGCCGAGTAGTACTGCCGGTACGCCTTGCGGTCCTGCTCGGCCCGGATCCAGCGGGTCGCCACCAGGGCCACCAGGCTGCCCGCGATGACCAGCAGGCCCGGGCCCACGTTGCGCGGGTCGGTCAGCCGGCCCAGCAGCGACGAGACGTCGGCGCCGGACACCGGCGCCGACGACCCGGGCGAGGCCGCGGCGGCATCCTGCGAGGCCGACGGGGTGGGCGCCGCGCCCGCGCCGCCACCGGCCTGCCGGGCCACGATCAGCTTGACCCCGAGCTCGCTCAGCGCCTTCGTCACCGGCTGGAAGAACGTCGTACCGCCCGCCGTGCAGTCCCCGCTGCCGCCCGAGGTCACGCCGAGCGCGATGCCGTCGGCGAACATCGGGCCGCCGCTGTCCCCGGGTTCGGCGCACACGTTGGTCTCGATGAGCCCGGTGACCGTGCCCTCGGGGTAGTTGACCGTCGCGTTGAGGGCCGTGACCTCCCCCTGCCGCAGCCCGCTGGTGCTGCCGCTGCGGAAGATCCGCTGCCCGACCTGCGGGTCGGCCAGGCCCGTGATCCGCACACCCTTGCCGTCCCCGACCGACACCACGTCCGCGCCCTGTCCCGCGCGCCCGCTGTCGTACCTCACCAGGGAGTAGTCGTCGCCCGGGAAGCTGCCCCGCAGCGAGGTGCCGACCTGCTCGCGGCCCCGGTCGTCGGCGAACCAGACGGAACCGTCGGGCCCGCAGTGCCCGGCCGTGAGGATGTAGTCGCTCCTGCCGTCGGTGACGTTGAACCCCGCCGAGCAGCGCCCCGCGGTCGACAGGATCGGCTGCGCGCCGTTGAGGCGCGTCGTGAAGGTGCCCTCGGTGCGTTCCATCCGGACGAAGCCGCCGATGCCCCGCGCGACCTCGGTCAGCCGGGACCAGTCGGAGGCCGAGACGGTGCTGTCGCCGCGCACCACGACCTGGTTGCCCTTGTAGTCCAGGGCCCAGGCGGTCCCGGGCACCCGGGGCGCCGAACGCAGCGTCGCCGTCGCCGACTTGAGGTCCTTCATGCTGTGGCTGACCATCTTCGCCCGGGCCCCGGCCCGTTCGACCTCCGCTGCGGCCTTCCGGTCGGTGACCGCGACGACCGGCCGGCCGGCCGCGTCCACCCAGCTGCCGGCCGTGCGGGAGGCGCCGAGCCGGGTGACCAGGTCGGTGCCCGTGTCGCCGGCTGGCTTCGCCGTGTAGGGGACGCCGACGGACGGGTCGGGAGGCTCGCTCGCCACGGCGCGTGTGACCATCACTCCTCCGAGGAGGAGTCCGCCGACGGCCGCCAGCCGTGTCACTCGCCGGACGACCCGTCGTCGTGCGTGCCTCATGCATGGCTCCCGAACCCGAACAGCGCGGCGCGAACACCGCGGGGCCCTCCGTCAGTTGAGCGCCCTTCCTCCCATACGGGGCCGAGCCGTGCGGCGTTCACCGCGCGCGTGATCTCTTCCGCCGTCAGCCGGTCACCGGCGTGGCGAGCAGGGCGCGGCTGCGCGCGTCGCCCCACACCGAGGCCGGATCGACGTAGGGCCGCAGCAGGGCGGTGAGCGCCGGGTCCCCGCGTCCGTTCAGCTCGTCGGAGGCGATCTTGCGGGCGACACCGGCCAGGAAGTCGGCGATCTGCACCCGCGCGTCGTCCCGCGCGACGACCAGCCGCAGCCCGGCCAGGGCCACGCCGGCCTGCCGGGCGCCCTCCTCGATCCACGCGATGCGGTCCGGGGTGAGCATGTTCTGCCGGTCGTGCACCAGCCGGATCCGCCGCCCGCCCCCGCTCCACAGCGCGGCCGTCCGCACGATCGCCGGGAGCAGCGGATTGAGCACCGGGACCAGGGGCGGTCCGTCCAGGAACCCCGCCCGGTAGGCCACGGCGCGGTCCCGGGTCACGGCGAGCCGTCCGAGGAGCCGGGCCGCCTCCGTGCCCGGGTGCGCGCGGCGCAGGGCGTCGACCGTGCCGTAGAAGGCGTCCACGACGTCGCCGTCGCCGCGGACCCGCAGCAGCCGGTTGGCCGCCTCCAGGAAGGCCCGCCAGCCGTCGTCCCCGAGGGTGCGGCGTCCCGCGCGGAACAACGCCGGAGCCTCGGCCGTACCGTCGAGCAGCAGGCCGGCGGCCCGCTCCACCACGAAGTACGACTTCTCCATGAGGTGCACCCGAGCCCGCCCGTGGATCGGCCCCTCCGGCGCGAGCAGCCACTCCAGCACGGCCCTGTGCTTCTCCCGCAGCAGGTGGTTGGCCTTGTACTCCTCCGCCGGTGAACGGATCCGGTCCCGGATCTCCCGGACCGCCGCCGCGGCCGACGCCCCGGAAAGCGACACGCTGCCGTGCGCGAACACGTCCGTGTTCCCGCCCGTGAGGTTCTCGCCGTCCGACCCGGACTCGTCGCAGGCGATCTCCGGCAACGCGTCCGACACCCCGCCCGGCCCCCCGTCCTCACGATTCCCGCTCACCGCGCAGCCCCCTATCGTGTGCCCATGACCAGGATCCCGCACGAGACGTCCGGTGAACCGAACCCCCTGCGAGTCCTCACCCTCGAACAGCTCCGGCGCCGCACGAGCATGAAGTGGCGCACCCACCCCGAAGACGTGCTGCCCCTGTGGGTGGCCGAGATGGACGTGCCGCTCGCCGAGCCGGTCGTCCGCGCCCTCACCGAGGCACTGGAAACCGGCGACACCGGCTACCCCGCGGGCACCGCCTACGCGGAGGCGCTGGCCGCCTTCGCCGCCAAGCGGTGGAACTGGGACGGGCTCGCCGTCGAGCGCACCGCGATCGTGCCCGACGTCATGCTGGGCGTGGTCGAGATGCTCAAACTGGTCACCGGCCCCGGGGACGCGGTGGTCGTCAACCCGCCCGTGTACCCGCCGTTCTACGCGTTCGTCACCCACCTGGACCGGCGGGTCGTGCAGGCCCCGCTCGGGGCGGACGGACGCCTCGACCTCGGTGTCCTGGAGGAGGCCTACCGACGGGCCGTCGCCGACGGAGGGCGCGCCGCCCACCTGCTGTGCAGCCCCCAGAATCCGACCGGCACCGTGCACACCCGCGAGGAACTGGCGGCCGTCGCCGCGCTCGCCGAGCGGTACGGCGTGCGGGTCGTCGCCGACGAGATCCACGCCCCGCTCGTGGTCGGCGGCACCCCGTTCGTGCCGTACCTGAGCGTGCCGGGCGCCGAGCGCGGCCTGTCGCTCATGTCGGCCTCCAAGGCCTGGAACCTGGCCGGGCTCAAAGCCGCCCTCGCCCTCGCCGGGCCGGGAGCCGCCGCCGACCTGGCGCGCATGCCGGAGGAGGTCGGGCACGGTCCGAGCCACCTCGGTATCATCGCCCACACGGCCGCCCTGCGCGACGGCACCGCCTGGCTGGACGCGCTGCTGGCCGGCCTCGACGCCAACCGGCGGCTGCTCGCGCGGCTGCTGGCCGAGCACCTGCCCGCGGTCCGCTACCGCCCGGGCGACGCGACCTACCTGGCCTGGCTCGACTGCCGTTCGCTCGGCCTCGGCGACGACCCCGCGGACCTCTTCCTGCGCCGCGGCCGCGTCGCCCTCACCTCCGGCCCGCCGTTCGGCTCCGGCGGGGCCGGGCACGCGCGCCTCAACCTGGCGGCCTCGCCCGAGGTCGTCACGGAGGCGGTGCGCAGAATGGCGGCGGTACGGGTCTGAGGACGGGGCCGCGCTCGTAGACTGCCCGGCATGGACGACAGGACGCTGGACCGGCTGGGCTCGGGCAAGTACCTGCTGGTCACGAGCTACCGCAAGAACGGCAGGCCGGTCGCCACCCCCGTCTGGGTGGTGCGCGACGGTGACGCGCTCGGCGTCTGGACGGCGGCCGGCTCCGGGAAGGCCAAGCGGATCCGCAACCGCGCCGATGTCCTCGTCGGCCCCTGCGACCCGCGCGGCAACCCGACCGGTGACCAGGTGCCCGCCACGGCGGAGCTCTGCGACCCGGCCACCACCGCGCGCTACCGGAGGCTCATCGCCCGCAAGTACGGCCTGGCCGGCCGGCTCACGCTGCTCGGCAGCCGGCTGCGCCGGGGCCCGCACGGCACGGTCGGCCTGCGGATCGTTCTCGCACCCTGAGACCCGCGCACCCCCACAGACCCGCGGATCGTTCCCGCGCCCCGGGATTCGGCAAGCGCTTCCGGCGCCGGGGGAGTGGACGCCCACGAGGCGCACGGCGGTGGGGACCCGCGCATGCTCGACGCGCTGTTCGGTCCCGCAGGCCCGGCCGGTGCGGCGGACACCGCGGCGGCGGTCCACCCGACGGCCGCCGAACGCGACGGGGCGCTGGCCCTGGCCGCCGGCCTGGCCGCCAACCGCAGCCTGGAGACCGGACGGCCGGCGCGCCGACGCGTCGGTCGTCATCTGAGAGGGCGTCAGCTCCAGGCCCGGTAGGGCTCGTCCAGCAGCTGGAAGACCGGCTCGCCCCGTACCGGGTCCTTGGCCGTGGACAGCCGGACGCGGTCCCCGCTGTGGATGCCGATGGGCGGGCCCATCACCCGGCCGCGCACCACGAACCCCTCGGACATCTCGATCAGGGACACGTTGCGCGCGGCGGGAGTGTTGCGGTGCACCACGGTGGAGTGGCGCACCGTGCCCGTGCCCTCGCTGCGTTCCGTGCGCAGGTCGGAGCCCCGGCAGACCGGACACAGCAACCGGTGGTACATGGCGGTGCCGCACCAGGTGCAGCGCTGGAAGAGGATGGCGTCGGCGTCCGCGCTCCTGGTTTCGAGCAGACCCGTCGCGGAGCCGGCGGCCTGCTGAGTGACGCTTCCTGGGTGGTGGTACACGCTGGTCAACTCCCTGCACTCGGCCGGAATTGCGTGGGCGCGGTCACCCGCGCACACGCGTGCGCGGTTCGCCGTGCCACCGTGCACGCAGCACAGAGTATGGCACTCAGTGCCACTCGTAAAGGCACTCCGTACCCTCAATGTGGCCCCTTCAGGACCGTCCCATCACCGACTCGATCTCCTGCACCACCCGCCACAGGGGCGCACCGCGCCGCGAGACGACGACCACCACGTCGTCGGACCGCTCCGCGCTCGGCGGCACCGGGGCCGGGCCGAAGGCGGACTGCACGTAGGCCAGCGCGTGGTCCACCGCGGCGCTCGCCTCGCCCTGCCCGTCCGAACGCAGCCAGGAGCGCAGCGCGTTGTTGTGCGCGGCGACCACCGCCGCCGCGATCACCTCGGCCTGGAGGGAGCCGTCCCGGCGGGCCGCGAACCGCCGGCGCAGGTACTCGGCGAGGGCCCGCTCGTAGCGCCACACCACCGACAGCTCGTAGGCGCGCAGCCCGGGGACCTTCTTGGTGAGGCGGTAGCGCTGCACGGAGAAGGTCGGGTTCTCGGCGTACATCCGCAGCACGAGCCGGGCCGCGTCACAGACCCGCCGCACGGGTTCGTCGTCGTCCGCGCCGTCGGCCAGGAAGGCGGTCATGTCGGCCAGGCACCGCTCGTGGTCCGGGAAGACCACGTCCTCCTTGGAGGGGAAGTAGCGGAAGAACGAGCGCCGTCCGACCCCGGCGAGCGCCACGATGTCGTCGACGGTCGTCTGCTCGTACCCCCGCTCGAGGAACAACCGGAACGCCGCCGCCACCAGGGCGTCCCGCATGGGCGGCTTCCCGTTGCCCGGACCGGCTTTCTCGGAGCTCATGTGTCGGAACGTAGCACCCGCGGCACCGGGAATGGCACTCAGTGCAGCCTTTGGGAGGTACTGAGTGCTTTCCGCTACCCGGCCGGCGGGCCGTTGAGCTTCCGGCGCGGCGGCCGCGTATTCAGCGGCAGGACGACCCCCGACGACCCGCGGCCCCGCGCCCGGACGGAAGGAGAGCAGCGTGTCGACACCGTCCCGGCCCCGGCCGCCGCACGGCGAACCGCCCCTGGAACCCATCCGCGTCCTGCGGCCGCGCCGCACCGACGCGCTCGCGGAACTGATGCGGGAACACCAGGAGGAGACCCGTCGCGCAGCGGGCGGCCCCGCGTCCGGTGACGACGAGGCCGGTGACTACGAGCCCGTCACCCTGCCGCCCTCTCCGGCCGGTCCAGGAACCCTGCCCCGCCGGACGGGCGGTGGCCCCGGGCTCCGGCCCCGCCCGTCGGCCGCCTCCGCGGCGCGGCCGGGGCGGCCGGCCCGCGCCGGATTCCGGCCGCCCCGGACGGCCGCCTCGGAAGCCCTCACGGAGGAACTCCCGCCCGTCGCCCCGGGATACGGCGGTGGGGCCGCACCTCCGGGCGCCGGGCTGCGCCGCGCCGCCGTCGCGGTGGCCGTCGGCGCCGCGGCGGTGCTGGGGTTCGGCGGCGCTCTCCTGCTCAGGGGCGGCGCGACCACCGCCGACGAGGCGGCCCCCGCGCCACGGCCCAGCCGTTCCGCCACCGCCCCGGCGCCGGCCCCCACCCCGCCCGGCACCACGCCGGCCCCCACCCCGCCCGCCGCCGACCCCGACGGGCCCGGCACGCTCCGCGAGGGAGCCACCGGCCCCGATGTGGCCGAACTCCAGGCCCGGCTGCTGCGCATCCCCGACGTCTACCGGGACGGCTCCACCAGCGGCAGCTACGACCCCACCCTGACCGCGGCGGTCGCCCGCTTCCAGCTCTGGTACGGCATCCGCGGCGACGAGACGGGCGTCTACGGCGACGACACCCGCGCCGCGCTGGAGTCCCGCACGGCTCCGGTCACCGGCTGACCGGCGGCACCTGCCCGCACGACACCCCGGGAGGCGTCGCCCGCGTGGTGCGGTGGTGATGCGACCATGGCGGGTATGGACGCGTTCATCGACCGGCTGAACCCCGACATGTACGTGGTCACCGCCGTCGCGGGCGGTGAACGGGCGGGCTGTCTGGTCGGGTTCGCCTCGCAGTGCTCCATGAAGCCCGTGCGGTTCGTGGTGTGGCTGTCGGAGCTCAACCACACCTTCCGGGTGGCCCGCGACGCGGACGTCCTGGCCGTGCACCTCCTCACCCGCGAACAGCACGACCTGGCGGAGCTGTTCGGCGGCCGCACCGGCGACGAGGCGGACAAGTTCGAGGGCCTGCGGCTGCGCGAGGCGTACGGCGGGGCGCTCGTCCTGGCGGACGCCCCGGCGTGGTTCGTCGGCCGGATCCTCACGCGCGCCGGCGGCGGCGACCACATCGGCTTCGTGCTGGACCCGGTCGAGTGGGGCGGACGGCGGCCCGAGGAGAACGAGGGGCCCGTGCTGCGCCTGTCCGACGCCCTCACGATCGATCCCGGTCACCCGGTCGACTGACCTCGCGTCCCACGGGTCGAACGCCGGGCAACGTCTCGGGAAAGCGGCCCGGGCGGCGGGCCCGCCCCGCCCCACCCTGGCCCCGGGCGGCAGGTGAGCCGCCCGGACCACCGCGAACCGAAGGCCACGCCCATGAACGGCTCCCGCATCCCCGGCCTGGTGCTGCCCACCGTCTTCCTGCTGGCCCTGGTCGTGGGCCTGTGGTGGTACTGGCGGCACCGCGGCGACTCGTGAACGGCAGGCGGCCGGCCCGGCGCGCCCGGGGAAGAAGTTCTGGTCATCCGGAGAAGAAGTCCTGGTCCTTGGGACGCTCCGCGACGACCGGAACCCTGACGTCGACGACGCACACGTCGTCCCGCCGCTCCTGCGGCAGCATCCGCGCCAGCAACGGCCCGAGCGGCACCGGTCCCTCGGCGTGCGCCGCGGCGACGGCGTCGGCCAGGCGCTCCATGCCCCGGTCGATGCTCTCCGGCGGGTGCTCGACCAGGCCGTCGGTGAACAGGATCAGCCGGTCACCCGGTTCGAGGCGGCACTCCGCCTCCTCGAAGACCGGCGTGGCGGTGGCCCCGATCAGCACGCCGCGCGGGCGGCGCAGGTACCGCGGCTCGCCGTCGCGCAGCAGCAGCGGCGGCGGATGCCCGGCCTGGGCCCAGACCAGGCGGCGCTGGCGGGGGCTGTAGCGGGCCAGCACCATCGTCGCCGTGGCGTGTGTGTCGTGCGAGTGCAGCAGCAGCGTGTTCAACCGGGCCAGCGCGCCCGTCAGGGAGGAACCCGTGATGACCATGCCCTTGGCGGTGAAGCGGAGCTGGGCCATCGTGGCGACGGCGTCGACGCCGTGCCCGGCGACGTCACCGACCACGAGCAGCGCGTCCCCTTCGGGCAGTTCGATGGCGCTGAACCAGTCACCGCCGACGTGCACCCCCGACTGGGCGGGCAGGTAGGCGACTTCCACGCGCAGCCCCGCCAGGTGCACCGGCCGGTTGGCCAGCGGAAGCAGGGCGTGCTGCAACCGGGAGGCCAGGGTCCGCTCGGCCTGGAGCACGTCGTGCTGGGTGAGGATCGCCCGCTCGCTCTCGACCAGGGCGAGTTCGGCCTGCCGCCGTGCGGTCATGTCCTGCACGAAGCCGTGCACCTGGACGGGCCGGCCGTGTATGTCGGTCACCGCCTCGGCCGCGAGCCGCAGATGCCGGATGCCGCCGCTGGCGCGGATCCGGAACGGTACGTCGAACGCCCGCCCCTCCGCGACGAGTTCGCCGACGGCACGGGTCAGCGCGGGCGTGTCCTCCGGCAGCGCGAGCTCGGGCAGCTCGGTCAGGCCGACCGGGCCGTGCGCGGGGTCGCGGCCGAGGAGGGTGAACACCTGGGTCGACCAGGAGGCCTCCCGTCCGGTCAGGTTCCAGCTCGCCCAGCCGAGGTTGCCCAGCCGCTGCAGGTCCGCGAGCCGCTGTTCCTGCCGGTCCGAGGCGCCGTGCCGGATCCAGGACACGACCAGGGTGTCGCCCAGCGGGGCCACCCGCACCGTGTACGTGAACAGCTCGGGGACCCCCGCCACGACCTCCTCGTGCGCGAACGGTTCGCCCTCGTACTGCTGCCCGGTGGCCAGGACGTGCAGACAGCCCTGCCACAGTGGCTGGGCCGCCGGCGCCGGCCGGAACTCCAGCAGCCGCCGCCCGGCCGGCTTCTCGCCGGGACGGCCCAGCAGATCCCCCACCTGGATGGTCGCGGCCTCCACCCGGAAGTCCTCCACCTCACCCGACGCGGCACGCAGCGGGGTGAGCAGCATCGCCGCGACCGGCAGCGCGTCGAACAGGGCCTGTACGGCGTCCGTGGCGGCGTCGGGGGTCCGGTCGACGGGGGTGTCGAAAATTCGCAGCCGCCCGGCGCACAGCCCCGTGATCCCGCGCAGGTGCGCCCGGTCGCGCCGGGTGAACGTCCCGGCCCGGCCGCGCAGCACGCCGATGCAGACCTCCGCGGAGCCCGCGGCCGTGACCGGCAGCCAGGCCCGCGAGCGCCAGCGCTCGGGAGGGTCGCCGATCAGCAGGTACCGCCGCGCGTCCGAGGCGAGGTCCTCCAGCCAGCGGGGCTCACCCGCCCGCAGGGCGTCCAGCGCGGCGATGCCGCTCAGCGGCGGCACCCGGCCCCACTGGGCGGCCAGGTCCTCGTCGACACCGGCGTGCCCGATCAGCTCCAGGCCGCCGTCGGGCCTGCGGGTGTAGATCAGGATCGCGTCCGCCCCCATGTCGGGCGCGAGGTGCTCCAGCAGGCAGCGGGCGAGCTCCTGCGGTGTCGTCACCCGAACGAGGGCCTGGCCGAGACGGCCCAGGGCGGCGGCGACGTCGTCCGGCGCGGACACCTCCTCCAGGAAGGGCCGCTCGGTGTCCGGGGCGTCCGCGGTGAGGGTCCCGGCCGTCCTGCCCGTACCGGGTGCCGTGGGCGCCAGGCGGCCGAGCGTGATCCAGCACTCCTCCAGCAGGGTGTGACGGCCGGCCTTGGCCCGCTGCAGCAGCCGTTCCCCCGCCGCGTCGGCGGAGCACCCGGTCAGCGCCATCACCACGCCCTTGGCCCGTTCCACGACAGCCGAGGTCGCCGCCTGATCGCGCAGCCGGTCCATCTCGGCGCGCTGCCGGGCGACGATCCTGGCCAGTTCGGCCAGGTCCGGTGCGCCACCGTGCCCAGCCGGTGTCACGGGCTCGCTCACGCGTTGAGCATCGCACATCCGGCCCGATTCGAAGAGCGCCTTGTGAGCGGGGAGTGCGCACGCATCGGGACCCCCGTCCGTCCCACGGCTCCCTGGACGGACGTCAGTGTCCGTCGCGCGGATACAGCCACAGCCGCAGCGCCCGGCTGAGCCGCGGCATCACCAGGTAGGTGAGCACCGGCAGCAGCAGGAGCGGGAACACGGCGGCCCGCAGCGGCAGTGGCCAGCCGGTGGTGTGCGGGGTCACCAGCCACTGGACGAGCAGGGTGAACGGGTAGGCGCCGAGGAAGGTCGTGAGGACCATCTTCCACCGGGGCGGCGCCTGCACGGCGGTGCCGGGGAGGCTGAACCAGGTCTCCATGCCGGTCGTCGACTGGCGTTCGCTGCTGACCTCGGTGGCGACGTCCTCGATCCGCCGGTGCCAGTGCGCGCGCTCCTCGGACTCCAGCCAGGCGGCGAGCCGGTGCCGGTCGGACCAGCGCAGCACCGCGTGGTAGCGGTGGCCGTCCTCCACCGTCAGCCAGGAGACGCCCTCGTTGCCCGGGAACCGTCTGGCGCAGCGGCTGATGCCGCGCGTCCACTCCTCGAACCGCTGCTCCTGGCCGGGGCGCACCTGCCAGGTCAGAACCGTCGTCACCGGCTCGGCACGCCGGACTTCGCTGGTGCTCATTCCCTTACGCGTGCCACGCGCGGCGCGTGCCATGCGTGGCAGGTGCCCTGGGAGTGGATGCCATGGGTGGCATGGGGGGTGCGTGCCGGGCGTGCGGGCGTCACGCGTGGCGGTTGGCCTCCACCAGGGCCTGGGTGACGGCCCGGACACTGCGCGCGATGTGCTGCAGCTGCATGACCTCGGCCGCGTACAGCTTGATGGTGTGCTCGATGACGCCCTCGTGCAGACCGAGCCCGGGCAGATCGGCACGGGCGGTCTGCAGGGCGGTGCGGGCGATCCGGATCTCGTTCTGGACCTGGATGTGGGCGTGCCGGGCGAGGAGGACCGGATGGCGGACGAACACGGGGTAGCCGGCGTAGCGCGCGGGGACCAGCTCGCGCAGCCACTTGGCCGCCGAGCGCTCCCAGTCGTAGCTCCCGGGGGTCTTCACCTGGCAGGGCCAGTCCGGGCTGATGCGCGTGGACGTCAGGGGCATGATCATCGCTTCCGGGGTGTGCGGCGTCGTGAGGGTGGACGACGGATCGGGGCGGCCCCGGCCTAGGGGATGACCGGGGCCGCCACGGACACCCGGGTCGCCGGAGCGGGTAGGACCCGGCCTCCACGGGTGCGGAACGGATCCGGGCAACCGGGTCGCGATCCGTGAGCGGTATTTATATATGCCAACCCGTTGGCAAGGAGCATGAAAACATTCATGCCTGCTTTGTTGCGTCCCTGCCCCTCCCGGGCCGGGACGCGGTCCGCTCAGTCGCGGAGGAAGAACTGATGCTGGTCGGCGACCTGCTCGTACTCCTCCAGCCGGGCCTGCGTCCGCTCCGGATCCGCGTCCGTCATGGCCTGCAGCAGGGCCGAGCACATCACGCCCGGGGCGGCGTAGGAGTCGAAGACCAGGCGCGATCCGGTGCCGGTGGCGAAGACGGCGTCGGCCTCGTCGGCCAGCGGCCCGAGGGCCAGGTCGGTCACGAGCGCGACCTTGAGTCCCGCGCCCCGCGCGACCCGTAGGGCCGTCAGCGTCTCCTGGGCGTGCCGCGGCATGGAGAACGCCAGCACCCAGGTGCCGCCCGCCTCGCGCGACTGCAGCAGCGCGTCGTAGGCGACGCTGCCGCCGCGCGTCACGACCCGTACGTCCGGGTGGATCCGGCGCGCGGCGTAGGCGAAGTACTCGGCGAGGGAGACGGAGATGCGCAGCCCGAGGACGGTCAGCGGGGCCGACGACGACAGCTTGCGTCCGACGTCGATGACCAGGTCGGGGTCGGCGAAGTCGCGCCGCAGGTTCTCCAGGTTCTCGATCTCGGCGTCCACGGCCGCCTGCAGTTCGTTGCCCCGGTTCTCCTCCGGGGGCCCGCCGGCCAGGGTGCCGAGCGCGATCGACTGGAGCTTCTCGCGCAGCGCCGGGTAGCCGCTGAAGCCGACCGCCGAGGCGAACCGCGTCACCGAGGGCTGGCTCACCCCGACCCGGTCCGCGAGGTCCGTGATCGACAGGAACGCCGCCTCGGTGATGTGCTCGATCAGGTACTGGGCGATGCGCCGCTGCCCCGGGGACAGGCGCGGCCGGTCGAAGAGCGACCGGAGCTGGGCGGACGGGGAGATTTCCGCTTCCGGGACGGCCTTCCCCGAGGTGATCGCGGATGCCTGTGCGCGTGCCTGCTGCGGCGATGGCACCGGTGCGCCTCCTTCGTCTCCCAGGGACGTTCAACATAGCTCACGCACCGTGGTGACCAGGGCTTCTCAACGGGGGCACATGAGCCGGCCCGGGCGGGGATACCCGGAGGCCGGGCGGGAACCCGCCACCGCAGAGGATCTTGAGAGGAGTCACCGCCATGACCGTCCCCGAGGAGAACCGGCCCAAGACGCACACCACGGACGAGGTCCTGGAGCAGCAGGACGACAACCGCGAGCGGCAGCCGGGCGCGACCGGCCGCACGATGCGCGAGGCCCTGGAGGAGGCCGAGGTGCGCCCCGACGACTACGACGAGCGGTAGCCCGCGCCGGCCCCCGCTACCGAACCGACGACGCTACCGGCAGGTGAGACCGCATGGGCGCGCTGAGTGCGCTGGAAGAGACGCTGGAGAGCCGATGGGAGGCACTGTGGGCGCGACTCCTCGACAAGGAACCGGTCGAGGTCCTCGACGCCCTGCGACGCGAGTGCGACGACAACGCGGTGGTGTGCGGTGAGGGCCGGGTCATGGTCCCGAACGCCTACGACGTGGAACTGCCCGACGACGTCCACGAGCACCTGACCCGCTCCGGCACCGACGTGGGCCAGGCCCTCACCGACAGCCTGTCCCGGCACGCGGAGCGCCGCGGCTACGAGTGGGCCGGCCCCCTGGCGGTCCATGTGGCGCGCTGCCCCGAGGTCCCCAACGGCCGCTACCGGGTGGCCAGCAGGGTCATGCCTCACGTGAGCGCCGACGGCTTCTTCCGCGCGGCCCACTGAGGCGGCGGTCCCGCACACCGGGCGCCGGACCGGAAAACGCTCACCGGCGATCGATCCTGGTCGAGCGCCCCACACGGCCCACGGGGCGGCCGGCCGCCGATCAGTTCGGCCGGCCGCCCCGTCGCCTTCGCGAGCCGCCCCGGATCGCGCCCGGCGTCACCGCCGCACGAGTCGTACCGACAGCCCGTCAGCCGTGTGGAGCGGCACGGCCCGCAGCGTCGCCGAGTCCAGCTCGACCCGGTCGAACCGGCCGCGCAGTCCCGCGGCGGACAGCACGGGAACGGTCGCGCCCGCGGCCGGCGGCCGCTCGGTGTCGAGCCGCAGCGCCAGCACACCGCCGTCCAGCAGGACCCGCCGGCCCACCGTGAGGGCCGGACCGTGATCCCTTCGCAGCGGCAGCTCCAGCGCCGCCCCGCCGTCCTGCACGTACGAACCGCGCACCCGCACCACATCGGCGACGCGCAGCGTGCCGCCCGCGACCCGCACGTCCCCTTGGCCCAGGGCGTTGGGGGAGGCGGCGACCAGCGTGCCGGCCTCGACGACGGTGCCGCCGCGGTAGCGGTTGTGGCCGGTCAGGGCGAGCGTGCCGGTACCGCGCTTGGTCAGACCGCCGTCGCCCTCGATGTCGTTGCGCCAGCTGTCGGCCGCGTGGAAGCCGCCGGCCGCCGCGTCCAGCGTGACGGTCACGTCCCGGTCGAAGGCGCCGTAGCCGTCCGCCGCCGCGAACAGGTCGAGACGGCCCCACTGCTCGAAGCCGTCCAGCAGGACGTACCCGGCGGGCAGCGCGGTCGTGCGCAGCACCTCCCGCCGCTGGGCCGCGCTCAGGTACGGCAGCCGCGTCTCGAGCAGCACCTCCGCGCCCTTGGGCACGGTCAGCGGGACCTTGCGGCCGCGGCGGGGCAGCACGTACGTCAGCCTGGCCGCGACCGCACGGGCGTTGGCCGCGCGGTCGGCGTACGGGTCGGCGGCGCCGGAGTGGGCGTAGGCGTACAGCGTGTCCGCCGTCGTGCCCGTCTCCCGCGTGAAGTAGGCGAGGGCCTGCGCGCGGGCCGCCGCCTTCAGCTCCGCGTTCGCCGGGTCGGCCAGGGCCGCGGCGGCCAGCGCGGTGGCCATGATCCGGCCGCCGATGACGTCGACCGTGGAGTGCATGCCCGCCGTGATCCGCGTGTGGCTCAGCTCGAACGCCCGCGTGACGAGCTCCTGGAACCGCTCCGGCACCGCGTACGCCAACGCCAGCCCGGCCAGGTGGAAGGCGTTGGTGTGGCCGCTGGGGAACCCTCCGTCCTCCTGCGCGTTCTCGGAGCGCTGGCGCAGCAGCTGCGGGGCGACGACCACCTCCGAGTCGTACACCGGGTAGCCGAGCGCGTCCTTCCGCCCGGTGTCGACGACCTCGCTGTCCTCGTTCATGCGCCAGGGGCGCGGGTACTGGAAGGCGAACTTGGCCGGGTTGCCCGAGGCGAACGGACCGCGCACGGTGTCGACCAGCTTCGCGACCCGGCCGAGCTCCGAGTCGTGCGAGCCCGCGCCGAGCGCCGACCCGGCCGGGGCGTCGGCGGGCAGCGTGTCGCTGATCTTCCCGGGGGGCGTGCCGTCCGGGGCGGCGGTGATCGACGTGACGGCCCTGGCGCCCGCCTTGTAGGGCGCGGCGAGCGGACCCAGAGCGGCGATCATGGCGTAACTCTGGTGCTGGCGGTCGTAGAGGAAGGCCTCCTTCGCCTGTGCCTCGGTGCGGGTCCGGGTCAGGCGGGCGCAGTAGCGCATGTTGGCGCGCAGCACCTCGCGGTCCAGGACGCGGCCGGTGTCCCAGGCGTCGCCGGTCTTCCACACCTCGGCCATGCCGCCCAGGATCCGGACGACCGCGTTGGTCTGCGGGGTCTGGTTGGCCACGACGTTGGACCTGTAGTCGTCGACGAACGCGGCGAGGCCCGTGGCGGCCTTCGCGTCCGCGGCGCCCAGCCAGGTGGCGCACGCCGGTGCGGCGAGCAGCCCGGCCGAGGCGCCCAGGGAGGTCTTGAGGAAACCCCGCCGGTCGACGGCGGTGGCGGTGCGGTGCCCGGCTGATGACGGCATGAAGGGCCTCTCCTGAGTTCTGCGACGGAGCCTCGGCCGTGCGGCCGGAAGGCGGGGCGGCGTGTGACCGCCGGTGCCCCGGTGGTCCCGGGGCACGGGTGCGTACGGGCGAAGATCTACGGCCGGGCCGTGACCCCGCGGGGAGGGTCCGGCCACGGGGCGGGGTCGGGACGGTGAACGGCGGCCGCCCGGCTCACGGGAGCGAACGGGCCAGCGCCAGCGCCCCCTCCACCGGCGGCACCCGCAGACGGTGCGGGCGCGCGGCGGGCAGGGCCTCGGCGAGGGCGGCGGTGAACGCCTCGTACAGCGCGGGCTGGGCGAGCACCGTGCCGCCCGCCACCACGACGTCGTCCACGGCGACGCCCCGCGCGGCGAGCCGGACGACCAGGGCCGCGAGGGCCCGGCCGCCGTCGGCGATCACGGCCCGGGCGAGCGGCGAGCCCGCCCCGGCGGCCGCGAACACGACCGGGCAGTGGCGTCCCCACTCGGCGGAGACGTCCGTGGCGGCCTCCAGGGCCGCGCCGAGCGCCGGGACCTCGGACACCCCGAACGCGGCGACCAGGCCGTCCGCCAGCGCGTCGGGCTCCTCGCCGCGGTCGTGCGCCGCCCACACGGCCCGCGCGGCCTCCCGGACGAGTCCGGCCGCGCCGCCCTCGTCGCCGAGCACCGCGCCCCAGCCGCCGACCTGTACCGGATCGCCCGCGGGGGAGCGTCCCACGGCGACCGAGCCGGTTCCGGCGACCAGGCCGACGCCCTTGTCCAGACCGGCGGCCGGGACGAGCAGCTCGGCGTCGCCCACGACCAGCGCGGGCACCCCCAGCCGCTCCTGGAGCGCGGCCCGGATGCCCGCGCACTGGCGGGGCGTCTCACAGGCGTGCCCGCCCACGGCGACCGCGGACGGCCGGGCGTGGACGGGCAGGGCGTCACGGACCAGCGCGGCCAGCCAGTCCGCGGCGGCCGGGGCGTCGTGGGGGCGCCAGCCGGCACTGCTGCGGACGCGGTCCACGACGGTCCCGCCCGCCGCGAGGGCGCGCAGCTGCGTCTTGGTGCCGCCCACGTCGATACCGACCGCGTAAGGCGTGGAGTCCTGCACGGGGCCTCTTTCGTCATCGCGTGGTCACGGCGAGCGGCAGGCGAACCGCGCGTCGGACCACGGCAGTTGAAGAGGTAGGGAAGCCCCGGGACGGGCTTCTGCGGGGCACGGCAGGCGAGTACCGTGGAGTTCGTTAGGAAGTTAACTAACGAAGTAGGGTGCGTCAAGAGGCACGGAATTCCCGGTGCCGCGCCACTCTTGCGGCTGCCCTGTCCGGCCGCAGCACGACCTGGGGAGACCATGCAGCTGAGTGAGAGTGCCCGTGTGGTGTTCGACGTACTGGCCGGTACGGGCACGGCCACCCGCCCCCAGCTGGCGGCAGGCGCGGGTCTTTCCAAGCCGACCGTCTCCGCCGCGGTGGCCGAGCTGGAGGCCGCGGAGCTCGCCGCCCACTCCGGGCGGGCCTCCGGTTCCACCGGCCGCAGCGCCGCGGTCTACCGGCTGGGCCCGGCCGCGGGCGCCGTGCTCGCGGTCGACCTCGGGCCCGCCGAGACCCGCGTGCGCGGCTGCGCCCTGGACGGCACGCTGCTCGCCGAGGGCACCGGGTCCCGCCCGGAGGCGGCCGGCACGGTCCGCGAGGTCCTCGACGCGCTGCCCGCCGGCGCTCCGCTGCGGGCCGTCGTCGTCGCGGTCGGTGACGTCCCCACGCGCGACGGGGAGGGCGCCGGGGAACGCCCCGCGACGGCCAAGGCCGGACCCGTCTTCGACGCCATGGCCGTCGCGCTGCCCGAGGGCGTGCCCGTCCACCTGGAGAACAACGTCAACTGCGCCGCCCTCGCCGAACTGCACGAGGGCGCCGCCGTCGGCCGCGACACCTTCGGCTACTTGCGCATCGGCGTCGGCATCGGTCTCGCCGTCGTCATCGGCGGCCGGGTGCTGCGCGGTGCCAACGGCGCCGCCGGTGAGGTGGCCCGGCTGCCCTACCCCTGGGACGACGACCGCGCCCCCCGCCACGAGGGCCTGGAGCGGCGGATGGGCTCCCGCACCCTGCTGCGCCGGGCCGCCGAGGCCTGGCGGGACGGGGACGGGCCCCGTCCGCGCAGCGCGGACCGGCTGCTCGCCCTCTCCGCGCGGGGACACGCCACCGCCCGTGCCGTGGTCGAGGCGCACGCCGCCGACGTGGGCCGGCTCGCCGCCGCCGTCGCCGCCGTGCTGGACCCCGGGCTGATCGTGCTCGGCGGTGGCACGGGCGCGGATCCGCAGCTCCTGCCCGGTGTGCGGGCCGAGCTGGCCCGCCTGAGCTGGCCCACCGAGGTGGTCAGCAGCGTGCTGGGCGACACCGGCACCGTGGCGGGTGCCAGCAGGCTGGCCGTGGCCCATGGAATTCAAACCGTGACCGGAGCTGTGCGGGCGAAGCATTGACGGCTGCGCCGTCGGTCTGCCAATGTCCGGACAAGCGCTTTCTAAGTCGGCCGGGACGCCGACTCCGGGTAAGCCTCCCGCTCGTACGCGAAGTACGGCAGCCGCACGAGGGCGAGCTCGTGCGACGCTCGGCCGTCATGGCCGGGGACCCCGCCCGTGAAGGCGACGTGGCCGGGCGAGGCCGCGCCCCGGAAAGCGGCATTCGACATCTCCTGCACAATGCACCCGTGCCGCCTCGGCTGGCGCCGTGCTTCCTCCGCTACGAGAAAAGGGATCGAAGATGATCAGTGTGGGTGTGCGGCGCTCCCGCCGGCTCGGCCGCGGCGGCATACGCCGCGTGGTTCCCCTCGCTGCCGTGGCCACGGCAGGTGCCCTGCTGCTCTCCGCCTGCGGGTCGGGGTCCGGCTCGGGCGGCAACGAGAAGTCGCTGACCTTCTGGATCTCCACGGTCCCGGGCCAGGACGCGGGCTGGAAGAAGATGGTGGCGCAGTACAAGAAGGAAACCGGCGTCTCCGTCAAGCTCGTCAACATCCCCTACGACGGCTACCCGGCGAAGCTGCACAACGCCGCGCAGGCGAACTCCCTGCCCGACGTGGCGGCCGTACCGGCCCTGGACCCGATCTGGGCGAACAAGCTGATCGACCTCAGCTCCATCGCCAACAACAAGAGCTACAAGATCAACGCCAACTTCATCGCCAAGGACTCGTCCGGGAAGGTGCTGTCCATCCCCTCGGACATCACCGCCTCCGGCCTGTACATCAACAAGTCGCTGTTCGAGAAGGCCGGCGTCGGCTTCCCGACCTCGCCCGAGAAGACCTGGACCTGGACCGAGTTCATCAAGGCCGCGGACAAGGTCCGGGACAAGACCGGCGCCAAGTACTCCCTCACGTTCGACCAGTCGCCGTCCCGGCTGCGCGCCATGGTCTACGAGCTCGGCGGGAAGTACGTCCACGCCGACTCCTCGGGCAAGTTCTCGGTGGACGCCGCGACCAGGAAGGCCGTGAAGCGCTTCGTCGGGCTGAACGACGACAAGACCATGCCGAAGTCGGTGTGGACCAGCGGCGCCGACCCGTCCGCGATGTTCCAGAGCGGTGACGTGGTGGCCTACTGGTCCGGCGTGTGGCAGGTGCCCGCCTTCGCCGAGAGCATCAAGAAGTTCGAGTGGGCGAGCGTCCCGACCCCCGCCGAGCCGGTGCAGGCCAGTGACGTCAACAGCGGCGGCATGATGGTCGGCTTCAACAACAACGAGGCCGCGGCCGGCGCCGCGAAGAAGTTCATGTCCTGGCTGTACGAGCCGGACCACTACCGCGCGCTGTGCGAGGCGTCCGGGTTCCTGCCCGTCGAGAGCGGCCTGAACCCGAAGTACCCCTTCACCTCCGAGGCGGCGCAGGCGGCGTTCAAGCTCTACAACGAGTCGATCCCGCTGTACGAGCCGATCTCGGGCTACTTCAACACCGCGCAGACGAACTGGGTGCTGAAGGGCAAGAGCCTCACCGAGGACCCGACCAAGACGGAGCTCGGCAAGGCGATCAACGGCCAGCAGTCGGTCGACAAGGCCCTGGACAACATCGTGGCCGGCTACAACCAGCAGGTCGGCGGCGGATCGTGAGCCGGGGGCCGGACGGCCGGGCCGAGTCCCGGCCGTCCGGCCCCGAGCACCCGTGGCCGCCCGGCTCACGCCCTGAGCCCACCGCAACCCCTTCCACCAGCACGGAGTCAGGAAGATGACCAAACGCGCCCCGGACGTGTCCGCGAGCCCACCCAGGAGACGCAGCCGCTACACCCTCGCGCCGCTCGTCCTCATCGCGGCCAATGTCGTGCTCTTCGCGCTGTTCTTCGTCTGGCCTGCGGTGATCGGGCTCGTCTACTCCTTCACGAACTACACGGGCGTGGGAGCGTTCCAGTTCGTCGGACTGGACAACTACAGCAACCTCTTCGGGGACTCCACCTTCTACGACGCGGTGACCCGGACACTGCTGTACACCGTGCTCTTCGTCCCGCTGAACTTCGTGTTCTCGCTGCTCATCGCCAACCTGCTGGTGAGCCGGCACGCCAAGGGCGCTTCGGTCGCGCGCGTCTTCTTCTTCATCCCGTGGCTGCTGTCGCCGATCGTCGTGGGTGTCCTGTGGCGGTGGCTGTTCGGTGAGAACTTCGGACTGGTCAACTACCTCATCGAGAAGGTCGGCGGCAGCGCCGTTCCCTGGCAGTCGAACGCGGACCTGTCGCTGCTGGTGGTGGTCGTGGCGGCGTCCTGGGCCTGGACGGGCTTCTCCATGCTGCTGTTCATCGCGGCGATCAAGAACGTGCCGGCGTCGTACTACGAGGCGGCCGCGCTCGACGGCGCCGGTCCGTGGCGCCAGTTCGTGAGCATCACCCTGCCGAGCATCGCGCCCACGTCCTTCATCGTCATCCTGCTCAACACGATCCACGCGATGAAGGAGTATCCGCTGTTCGCCTCCCTCAACAACGGCGGGCCCGGAACGTCGAACAACCTGCTGGTGCAGTACATCTACCAGACCGGCTTCAAGTCGGGGCAGATCGGCTACGCGAGCGCCGCGTCGTTCGTGCTCATGCTCATCCTGATGGCCGTCGCGGTCGTCCAGCTGATCGTCAACCGGCGGGTGGAGAACCGATGACAACCACAGACATGCCGCACAAGGTCGACTCCACGCCCGGACGGGCTGTTCCCAGGAAGCGGTCCGGCGGCGCGGCCAGTGGCGGGCTCCGGCGCGCGATCCCCGCGACGACCCTGCTGTGGGTCCTGGCGGCCCTCTACGGGGTGCCGGTGCTGTGGTTCGTGCTCAGCTCCTTCAAGCCGGCGGGAGACCTGTTCTCCCTGCCGCTGACGCTGTTCCCGCACGACCCCACCGTGTCGGGCTACCAGGCGGCGTGGGACAGCGCCAACTTCTCCCAGTACTTCTTCAACACCGCCGTCGTGTGCGTGATCGCGACGATCCTCACGGTGGGAGTCAGCTGCTGCACGGGCTACGCGCTGGCCAAGTACGACAACAAGTGGCTCAAGGCCTTCTTCGTCGGCATCCTGGCCACCACGATGCTGCCGGGCGAGGTCATGCTCGCCCCGCTCTTCCTGGTGGTCCGCGACCTCGGCTTCTACAACTCGCTCGCCGGCATCATCCTGCCGGCCGTGCTCACCGCGACCGGCTGCTTCATGTTCCGCCAGTTCTTCCTGACGGTCCCCGACGAACTCATCGAGGCCGCCCGCATCGACGGCGCGCGTGAGCTGTCGATCTTCCTGCGGATCATGGTGCCGATCTCCCGGCCCATCATGCTGACGCTTGCCATCCTGTCGTTCCAGTGGCGGTGGAACGACTACATCTGGCCGCTGCTGATGCTCAACGACCCCGAGAAGTTCACCGTGCAGATCGGCATCCAGAGCCTGGTCGGGGCGCAGAACATCAACTGGTCGGTGCTGCTCGGGGGATCGGTCATCTCCATGATCCCGCTGATCGTCGTCTTCCTGGTGTTCCAGCGTTACGTCATGAACGCCGACATCAACGCCGGACTGAAGGACTGACCGTGCCCACCGAGCTCGACCACGCATTCGTCCGCGCGGCGGCCCGCGCCGCCGACCGGCCGGCCGGCCCGCTGGCGGCCCGTCCCGACGAGGAACCCGCCGGTGTGACCCACCGTGCCCTGGCGCGCCGCGTGCGGACGCTGGTCGCGGCCTACCGTTCCCCGGACTCGGCCCTGCACGGCAGCGGGCGGGCCGTCGCCGCCGCGACCACCCACCTGCGCGCCCTGCGCGCCGCGCAGACCGCCACCGGCCTGTTCGCCGGCGGCGACAACGTGCAGTCGCCGCCGGACTCGGCGTTCACCGTCAACGACGTGTGCGACGCGCACGTCCTCGCCGCGGGCGCCGGGCCGGAACTGCGCGACGTCACGGCCGCGCTGGCCGAGATCGCCGGCGCCGCCCGGGAGAGCCTCCTGGCCGGCGGGGTGCACACCCCGAACCACCGCTGGGAGCTGTGCGCCGCGCTGGCCCGCCTGCACCGGTCGTTCCCCGACGGCCGGCTGCTCGACCGCGTCGAGCAGTGGCTCGCCGAGGGCGTCGACATCGACGCGGACGGCCTGTACTCGGAGCGCAGCGCCAACTACGCGGCCCACGTGTCCAACCCCTCGCTGCTGCTGCTCGCCGACGTGCTCGGCCGCGCCGACCTGCTGCACGCCGTCGAACGCAATCTCGCCACCACGCTGGACCTCATCGGGCCGGACGGCACGGTGGAGACCGTCCACTCGCGACGGCAGGACCAGCACCACCCGTTCCCGCTCGCGCCCTACCTGCCGCACTACCGGCTGCTGGCGATCCGCACCGGCCGGGGCGACTTCAGCCGGGCGGCGCGGCAGGCCGCCGCCGGCGGCATCGACGACCCCGGCCTGCTCGCCGAGACCCTCCTCACCCCCGACCTGTGCCGTGTCCTGCCGGCACCGGCCGCCGAGGCGCTTCCGCGCGAGCGGTACCTCACCACCGCGCGCCTGGCCGCACGCGCCACGGCCACCGCGCACACCGTGGTCTACGGCGGCTCCGACGTGCCCGAGCACCGGCGCATCCGCTCCGGCCTCGCCTGCAACCCCACCTTCCTGCGTCTGTTCGCCGGCGACGCGGTCCTCGACGCGGTCCGCCTCTCACGGGGCTTCTTCGACCTGGGCCCGTTCCGCGCCGCCGGCATGCGACGCCTCGCCGACAGCCGCTACCGGCTCACCGAGACCCTCTCGGCCGCCTACTACCAGCCGCTGGCGCCCGGCCGCCGACGGGACGACGGCGCCTACCGCATGGCGGACGAGGGACGCTTCTCGGCGGCGATGGACTTCCCGGACCGGCCCCGTGACGAGGTCTCGCAGACGACGGACGTCGAGGTGGACCTGAGAGACGACGGCGCCGACCTGCGGATCGACATCAGCGGACCACGGGTGCCCTGGGCACTGGAGCTGACCTTCCGGCCGGGTGGCGCACCGCAGGGCGCCGTGCCGATCGGCGACGGGCGCTGGTGCCCGGCGGGCGGGGAGATGACGTACCGGGCCGGTGACGACGAGATCCATGTCGCGACGAGCGTGGCGGCGGGCGAGCCACTGGCCGGACCGGACCGGAGCGACGTGCTGCGCTACGACCCGGGGCAGGACTACACGGTGGTGGGCGGCACCGACGCCACGACCGGCGACCGCGTGTACATCGGGGGACTCGGACCGCACACCGTGACCGTCGCGCTGCGCGCCCGCCGGTCCGCGCGGGGGCCACGGCCGTGACCGGCGGCCCGGCGGGCGACGCGCCCGGGGGCCGGAACCGGCCGGCCGGGCCCGGCCCGGCTCACGCGCCGGGGGCCGGGTCCGCCACGTCCGGTGCCCGGGCGGCGAGTCGCTCCAGTGGCTCGCCGCTGAGCCGGCACACCTTCCATTCGTCCAGGAACTCCACCCCGAGCGACGTGTAGAAGTCGATCGTGGGGGTGTTCCAGGCCAGGACCCACCACTCGAAGCGGTCGTAGCCGTCGCGCCGGCAGATCGCGGCCAGGGCGGCGAGGAGCGCCTTGCCGTGACCCCCGCCGCGCGCCCGCGGGCGTACGTAGAGGTCCTCCAGGTGCATGCCCCGGGTGCCCGTCCAGGTCGAGAAGCGCGGGAACCACAGGGCGAAGCCGACGGTCGCGCCGGTGCCGTGGTCCTGGGCGATCAGCGCGTGGGCGGCCGGGTGCTCGCCGAACAGCGCCTGGCGCAGCTGCTCCCCGGTGGCCCGGGCCTGCTCCTCGGCCCGTTCGTAGGCGGCGAGTTCGCGGATCATCGCGCGGATCTCGGGGACGTCGTTCGGTGTCGCGGACCTGATCATGGGCACATCATGCCTGGCCCGTCCGGACCACCGGACTCCTCATGCCCGGCCCTTCCGGAGCTGGCCCCTCATGCCCGGCCCGTCCGTCCGGACCACCAGGTCGGCGCGGTCCCGGGTCGCGGCGACCAGCTCCGCGTTGGGCTGGTCCGAGCGGGCCACCCAGGCCTCGGCCTCCCCACGCGTCTTGCCGAACCGCTCGTGCCGGGCGACCAGGCGGCGCAGGCGCTCCGGCTCGGGCAGTTCGCAGAACCACACCTCGTCCAGCAGGGGGCGGACACGGGCCCAGGCGCCGGTGTCCAGGAGGAGGTAGTTGCCCTCGGTGACGACCAGCCGGGCCGTCGGCGGGACCGGGACCGCGCCGGCGAGCGGCTGCTCCAGGTCGCGTTCGAAACCGGGCGCGTAGACGATGTCGCCGGCGTGCCGCTCCTCGCGCAGGCGTGCCAGCAGGGCCGCGTAGCCGGCCGCGTCGAACGTGTCGGGAGCACCTTTGCGGTCGCGCAGGCCCAAGCGCTCCAGTTCGGCGTCGGCGAGGTGGAAGCCGTCCATGGGGACGTACGCGACCCACGGTTCGGCGGACCCGTTCAGTTCCTCCACGAGGCGCTCGGCGAGCGTCGACTTGCCCGCGCCGGGGCTGCCGGCGATGCCCAGGAGCGCGCGCCCGCCGCCCCGCGCCAGGGCGCGGGCCCGCCGGAGGAGATCGTCGAAGGTGTGCGGCACGGGGACGAGTGTGTCACCCGGCTCCCCGCACGCGCGCGCGGGCCCCGCCCCGCGATCTTCGCGTGCGCCGTGCCACGCGGGCCCCGGCCCCGCGCGTGTGGCGTGCGCCACTCACTAGGACGTCGCCGGGAGGGGAACCGATCCCGTATGACGCAGCTCGGTCTACCCGACGACATCCACGCCTGCCTCTTCGACCTCGACGGCGTCGTCACCAAGACGGCCGTCGTGCACGCGGCCGCCTGGAAGGAGATGTTCGACGCCTTCCTGCGCGCACGCGACGGCGAGGACTTCCGGCCGTTCGACGCGGCCGACTACGACCGGTACGTCGACGGCCGGCCGCGCGCCGACGGCGTGCGCACCTTCCTGGCTTCCCGCGGTATCGACCTGGCCGAGGGCGACCCGGACGACCCTCCCGGCGCCGAGACGGTGCACGGCCTGGGCAACCGCAAGAACGACCTGGTCCTGGAGAAGATCCGCACGGACGGGGTCGAGGCGTACGAGGGCACGCTGCGTTATCTGGAGGCCGTCCGCGCCCGTGGGATGAGGACCGCGATCGTCTCCTCCAGCGCCAACTGCCGTGACGTGCTGCGTTCGATCGGCGCCGAGCACTTCTTCGACGTGCGCGTCGACGGCGTGGTCGCCGCCGAGCGCAAGCTGCCCGGCAAGCCGCACCCCGACACGTTCCTGGCGGCCGCTGGGGACCTCGGGGTCCGCCCGGCCGAGGCCGCCGTCTTCGAGGACGCGCTGGCCGGCATGGACGCCGGCCGCGCGGGCCGCTTCGGTTACGTCGTCGGCGTCGACCGCGTCGGGCAGACCGACGCGCTGTACGCGCACGGCGCCGACGTGGTGGTGAAGGACCTCGCCGAACTGGGGGGCGCCGAGTGATAACCCAGCGGGCGTACGGCGTCGAACCCTGGGCCGTGCGCGAGTCGGAGCTCAACCTGGACGTGCTCGCGCAGAGCGAGTCCGTGTTCGCGCTGTCCAACGGCCACGTCGGCTGGCGCGGCAACCTCGACGAGGGCGAACCCCACGGCCTGCCCGGCTCCTACCTCAACGGCGTCCACGAACTGCACCCGCTGCCGTACGCCGAGGCCGGCTACGGCTACCCGGAGTCGGGACAGACGGTCATCAACGTCACCAACGGCAAGGTGCTGCGCCTGCTCGTCGACGACGAGCCGTTCGACCTGCGCTACGGCCGGCTCGTCACGCACGAGCGGACCCTCGACCTGCGCCGGGGCGTGCTGGAGCGGGTCTGCGAGTGGACCTCCCCGGCCGGCTCGACCGTACGGGTGCGCTCCACCCGGCTGGTCTCCCTCACCCAGCGGGCCATCGCCGCCGTGGCCTACGAGGTGGAGCCGGTCGACAGCCGCACCCGCGTGGTCGTCCAGTCGGAGCTGGTCGCCAACGAGAGCCTGCCCGAGCCGGACGGCGACCCGCGCGCGGCCCGGGCGCTGAAGTCGCCGCTGGAACCGGAGGAGGACCTCGCCTCGGGCAGCAGGCTGCGCCTGGTCCACCGCACCCGCCGCAGCGGCCTGCGGGTCGCGGTCGCCGCCGACCACACCGTGACGGGCCCCGAGCGGACCACCACGAGCAGCGAGAGCAACGTCGACGTGGCCCGGCTGACCGTCACCTCCGTACTGGAGCCGGGGGAGCGGCTGCGGGTGGAGAAGCTGGTCGCGCACGGCTGGTCCGGCGCCCGCTCCCGGCCCGCGATGAGCGACCAGGTCGAGGCGGCCCTGGCGGCGGCCGGGCACAGCGGCTGGGAAGGACTGCTGGCCGAGCAGAAGGCGTACCTGGACGACTTCTGGGCGCGCGCCGACGTCGAGGTCGACGGTGACGAGGAGATCCAGCAGGCCGTCCGCTTCGCCCTCTTCCACGTGCTGCAGGCCGGTGCCCGCGCCGAACAGCGCGCCATCCCCGCCAAGGGGCTCACCGGCTCCGGCTACGACGGCCACGCCTTCTGGGACACCGAGGCGTTCGTGCTGCCGCTGCTGACCTACACCGAACCGAAAGCGGCAGCCGAGGCCCTGCGCTGGCGCCTGGACACCCTGCCCGCGGCCCGGGAGCGGGCGGCCCAACTCGGGCTGCGCGGCGCCGCGTTCCCCTGGCGCACCATCGAGGGCTCGGAGGGCTCCGCCTACTGGCCGGCCGGCACGGCCGCCTTCCACGTCGGGGCCGACATCGCGGACGCGGTGGTGCGGTACGTCGCCGCCACGGGCGACGAGACCTTCGAACGCGAGGTCGGCGTGGAACTGCTGGTGGAGACGGCCCGCCTGTGGCGCTCCCTGGGCCACCACGACGACCGGGGCGTCTTCCACATCGACGGCGTCACCGGACCGGACGAGTACAGCGCGATCGCCGACGACAACACGTACACCAACCTCATGGCCCGGGCGAACCTGCTGGCCGCCGCCGACGCCTGCAAGCGCCACCCCGACGAGGCCGCGCGGCTCGGCGCCGACGAGGAGGAGGCGGCCGCCTGGCGGGACGCCGCGGAGGCGATGCACGTCCCCTACAACGAGGAACTCGGCGTGCACGAGCAGCACGCCGGCTTCACCCGCTACCAGCGCTGGGACTTCGCCCGCACGCGGCCGGACCAGTACCCGCTGATGCTCCACTTCCCCTACTTCGACCTCTACCGCAAGCAGGTGATCAAGCAGGCGGACCTGGTGCTGGCGATGTACACCTGCGGCACCTTCTTCGAGGAGGCCATCGACAACCACGCCGAGGAGCAGATCGCCCGCAACTTCGCCTACTACGAGCCGCTGACCGTGCGGGACTCCTCGCTGTCCGCCTGCGTGCAGGCCGTCATGGCCGCCCGGACCGGCCACCTCGACCTGGCCTGCGCCTACACGGCCGAGGCGGCGCTGATGGACCTGGGGGACCTGGAGCACAACACCCGCGACGGGCTGCACATCGCCTCGCTGGCCGGTACGTGGATGGCGCTGGTCGCCGGGTTCGGCGGCATGCGGTGCGTCGACGGCGGCCTGCGGTTCGCCCCGCGCCTGCCCGGCCGGTACAGCCGGCTGGCCTTCACCATCCGCTTCCTCGGCCGGTCCCTGCGCGTGGAGCTGACCGACGGCCGGGCCACCTACACCCTGCGGTCCGGACCGCCCCTGACCATCCGCCACCACGGCACCGAGCTGACGGTGGCCGAGGACGCCCCGGTGACCCGCCCGGTCCCGCCGCCACCCCGGCGCCCCGCCCCCGAGCAGCCCGCGCACCGGGCCCCGCACCCCCGCTGACCGTCCCGTCGCGTCAGGCAGTTGGCCGTATTCCGCCCCGCACCCGCCCGGCCACCGAGTTAGTTTGTTCGTGTTTGCCGACTTCACCGGGGTAAGGGGCGGAACATGGCCGACAGCGCGGACGCCATCCTCGTCCGTATGCGACGGCGCGAACCGACGGCGGGCGCGGGCACGGGCGGCCGGAAGCGCGGCGACCGGGCGCTCGCCGCGCTCGCCGCCGTCTTCACCCTCGCGCAGCTCGCCCTCGTGCGGCCCGTGCTGGGCCTGGGCTGGGACGAGATCGTCTACGTCAGCCAGGTCACCTCCCACACCCCGGCGGCCTTCTTCAGCGCGCCCCGCTCCCGGGGTGTGTCGCTGCTGGTCGCGCCCGTCGCCTCCTGGTCGTCGTCCGTCCCGCTGCTGCGGGTTTACCTCGCCGTGCTCTCCGGGCTCGCCCTCTTCCTGGCCCTGCGCGCCTGGCGGGGTCTGTTCCCGACCCGGGTCCTGGTCGTCGGCGGCGCCCTCTTCGCCTCCCTGTGGATGACCCTCTTCTACGGCCCGCAGGCCATGCCGAACTACTGGGTCGCGATCGGCGCCCTGCTCAGCGTCGGCTGTTTCCTGCGCGCCCGGGAGGAACGTTCCGCCCGGGCAGCCCTGTGGGGCGTCGCCGCGGGCGGCGTGCTCATGGCGCTGATGCGGCCCGGCGACGCGGTCTGGGTGGCCGGGCCGCTGCTGGTCCTCGCCCTGGCACGCCGTCACTGGCGCCTGCTGCTGGCGCTGGCGGCGGGACTCGCGGCGGGTGCCCTCCCGTGGGTGGTCGAGGCGTGGATCAGCCACGGCGGCCTGGCGCAGCGGTTGTCGGAGGCCTCTCGCATCCAGGGCGGGCTCGGCTGGCAGGTCGCCGTGGACGACCAGCTGCGCAGCCTGGGCGGACGGGCCCTGTGCCGGCCGTGCACCGGGTCGGTGCCGCACCCCGTGGTCACCGTCTGGTGGTTCGTCCTGCCCGTCCTGGCCGTACTCGCACTGGTCCTCGCGGTCCGGGCCCGCCGCCTGGAACGGACCCTGGTCCCGCTGGTCTGTGCCGCCACGGCCGCCGTGCCCTACCTGTTCATGATCGGCTACGCCGCCCCCCGCTTCCTCCAGCCGGCCTACGCCCTGCTGGCCATCCCGGTCGCCGACGCCCTGTGGCACCTGGTCAGGAAGCCGGGCGGAACCTGGCGGCCGGTCGCCGCCGCACTGGTCGCGCTCGGTCTGGCCGGGCACCTGGCCGTGCAGACCGCCGTCCTGGAAGGGGCCGTGTCCCGCAACACCGAAAGCCGCCGCGACTGGGACCGCACGGCCGACGCGCTGCACGGCCTCGGCGTCCGCCCGCCCTGCCTGCTCACCGGGCACGAGGCGATCCCCATCGGCTACTACACCGGCTGCTCCTCGGGGGCGACCGCCGGTCACAACGAGAACACCACCGTGCCGGAGATCCTGCGCACCGCCGACCGCCTCCCGGTCGCCCACCTCGCGCCCGCCGGCGGCACCCCGCCCCGGTACGCCCGTACCTGGCCCGTCCACCGCGTCTCCGACCTGGACGTGCGCGTCGCACCGCGCCCCTGACGCCCCACGCGTGTTTCCCGCCCACCCGGGTCAGGTAGGACTCGGGTGACGGCCACGGACGAGGGGGGAACGGGATGGTGCCGGGCGAGTACGAGGGCGGTCTCGGGCAGGAGTTCTTCACGCCGGGGTCCTCGTCCTTCACGGAGTTCCTGGCGGCCCACCGGCCCGGCCTGCTGAGCACCCGGCGTGTCCTGCCGGACGGCGTCCGCGCCGAGGGCGCCCCGCACGGTACGACCGTGCTGGCCCTCGCCTACGGGGACGGCGTGCTGATCGCGGGGGACCGCCGGGCGACGATGGGCCACCTGATCGCCCAGCGCGACCTGGAGAAGGTGCACCCCGCCGACGACCACACCGCCGTCGCCTTCGCGGGGTCCGTGGGGCTCGCACTGGACCTGGTGAGGCTCTATCAGGTCGAGCTCGCCCACTTCGAGAAGATCGAGGGTGTCCCCATGACCCTCGCCGCCAAGGCCACCCGGCTCGCCACCATGATCCGCGGCAACCTGGCCCAGGCCATGCAGGGTCTCGCGGTCGTCCCGCTGCTCGCCGGCTACGATCCCGCGGCCCCGGAGGGCGGACGGGGCCGCATCTTCGCCTTCGACGTCACCGGCGGCCGCTACGAGAAGTCCGGCTTCCACGCCGAGGGCTCGGGATCGCCGTACGCCCGGGGCGCGCTGAAGAAGCTGTTCCGCCCCGGCATGACCCGGCGCGAGGCGGCCCTGGCCGCCCTCCAGGCGCTCTACGACGCGGCGGACGACGACTCCGCCACCGGCGGACCGGACCTCACCCGCCGCATCTACCCGGTGGTGTCCGTCATCACCGAGGACGGCTTCGAGCGGCTGCCCGAGGCGGAGACGGAGCAGCTCAGCCGCGAGATGGTCGCACAGCGCAACGCCCGGCCGGACGGGCCGAACGCCGCCGTGTGACCCGGAACCCGGGCCACGGTCCCGCACCGGCCGGGCTCCACGCGGGGTGGACGGCCGCCCCTGCGTCCACTCCGTTCCACTCCGCCCCTTCCCGGCCCGCGCCCGGCGCACCCTCCGGCACCGCGTCCGCACGTCCATGACGCGCGGCGGGAGTGGTCCGGGCTCGGGGACGGCCGCGGTGCTGATCACCGCCTGACCGGTGGGTAACGTCCCGGATCACCCGTCCGCCGAGGTTAGAGCCCGCGTTACGGGAAACGCGGAACGGACAGCCGAGACGAACGAGTCGACGCAGCGCAACAGGGAGGCAGGAGTGATGGGCACGGAACCGATGCGCCCCGAACCGATGGCGGACGACGCGTACCAGCCCACCGGGACCAACGAGGAGCAGGAGGACGCCGCGCCGCTGGACCTGCAGGACGCCGTCGACGAGCGGACGTACGACGACACCCTCGACGAGGGCTACTCCCCGCCGGAGAAGCCCCTCGGCGTGACCAAGCACGGCACCACCGCCGCCGAGCAGCACGAGGGCGAGACGCTCGACGAGCGGCTGTCCCAGGAGGTCCCCGACGTGTCCGCCGAGCCGGTCGGGGACGGCGTGGGCGACAGCCCCGACAGCGACGGCGAACCGGTGGACCCCGAGGCGGGCACCGCCCGGGCCGGCCGCCTGGTCGCCCCGGACGAGGGCGCCCACCCGGACACCACGAGGGAGTCCGTCGCCACCGACGTCGGCATCGACGGCGGCGCGGCCGGCGCAGAGGAGGCCGCCGTGCACGTGGTGGAGGACGACAGCGTGCTCCCCGAGGACGACGGCAGGGCGTGAACCACCGGCACCGGCAACGGTCCGACCGGCCACACGTACCGGCCACAGGTACTGAGGACGGGCAGCGGCCACAGGTACCGACCACAGGTACGGATCACAGGTGAGGCCACCGCCCCCGGCGCACAAGCGCTACGGGGGCGGTGGCCTCACCCGCACAAGCGCTAGGGCAGCAGCTTCTCGAGCGCGGACGGTCCCTCCGCCGCCAGCTTGCGCCTGGCCCATTCGAGGTTGTGCGGCGTGAGGTCCTTGCCGGAGGCCAGGACGAGGTCCTCCGGTGACACATCGGTGCCGGTTCGGGCGTGGAGCAGGCGGTCCGGGGTGGTGCTGTCCTCGGGCGGCCGGGACGCGGGGGGCTGTGACGTCGACATGTTCTCTGCTCCTAGGGTCCGGTTCGCTGGTGCGGCCCCGGTGCTGAAAGCGGGCCCGCTATCACCATTCCCCGCGCGGGCGCGGCGTGCATCCGGAGAGCGCGGCGCCGCTCCCGCGGACCCCCGCACCCCGTTCGGACGCCCTCGGATGTCGCGTCGCCGGTTTCCGTATGACGGTGGAGACACGTGTCCCTGCGACTGACAGGAGCTTTTCCATGCGCACACGTGTGACCGCCGCGGCCGGCCTGGCCTGCGCCGCCCTGCTCGCCTTCGCCGGTACGGCGAGCGCCGGCGACGGCACCGTCGGTATCACCAACGAGAGCGGCGGCATCCTCTCCGGCAACGTCATACAGATCCCGGTCGACATCGACGCCAACGTCTGCGGCAACTCGATCAACGTGATCGGTCTGCTGAACCCGGTGTTCGGCAACGAGTGCACGATCAAGGGCTGACGCACCGGTAACGGCTTGCCGGCGGGGGGGGGGGGGCGGGGGGGGGGGGGGGCGCCGCCGGGGGGGGGGGGGGGGGGGGGGGCGGGGGGGGGGGGGGGGGGGGGGGGCCCCAAAACCCCACGTGGGGGTGAACCTCCGCCACGCGTCCCCGGGCCGCGAGACGACAGGAG